>NZ_JBFUKO010000709.1:0-2597 GCF_056400805.1 Aminobacter sp. P4_H6_2 | reverse complement strand
GTGAACGCATGATCCATGTGGGGGCATCATGCTGCTAGTTCGATCACTGGCGCTGCGTTTTGTGCCTGTGCTTTGCCCGCTTTGGCTCGCCACGCTTTCACCGGAGATCGCAACAGCGCAACAAGCCGATGTGGTGCTGGCTGTCGGCACAATCACTACCGACAACTATCCCGGTCAGGAGTTTACCGGCAATGGTCTGAGCGAAGCTATTGTGCACGCTGCCGTCACCAAGCTGGCCGACGGCGGGGAGTTTGCGTGGTGCGCCGGACGGGTCGTCGAATGGCGACGGATCGAGGAGGTGAACAAGGAACAGCGGTTTCAGCAGACGGAATATGTTGACCAGGCCACTGCGATCAGGAAACTGGGCACTATCACAGCAGATTATCTGATTGGCGGCAGCATCACGTTCGGCGCCGGGAACGCCGATTGGACTATTGAGATCAGAACCAATCCCGGCGGCGCGCTTGTTGACAGCTTCACCGGCTTTGCCAAGGACGATGCCGTGCTGGACGAGGCTGCCCGAATTGCCGAACACGTGCTGGACAAGATTTGCCCCGGCCCCTGGACAGTCACCGGCGGCGGCGCGCGGATCGTGGTGACCGGGACCGTGATGAAGCTGGACGAGCCGTTCGAGGTGGTTGGCAAGTTTCCCCGTGGCACTGCGAATTTCGTATACTCGCCGACCTCGCGGGCGGGCGGGACGGTGGACTATGTGCTTGCCGGAAGCGGTGTTTCGGGCGCGGGCAGCRGCACCTATACTATCAGTCCGTCGGGCGACAGTTTCACCATGACGATCCAGCAAACCACGACGGGCTGCATCGCAGGGATACCGGATTCCTGCAAGACCAACAGCGAAGTGCTGACACTCACCCCGATTGCGCACTGACGTTCTGCTGCATGCCCACGTCATGGCTGACCGGGCGGAACGACGGTCTCGGGTCAGGACTCAATTGGCCTCTGTGCGGGAAGGTCCGCAATGGGGTCGGAAGACGTCTTCCCCCATCAGGTACCAAACGTTAGATTTGTGCCAGTCAGAAGGTAGGTGCCGAAAACGGCTCGAATGCACGATGAAGCGCGCCGACCTTCAGCGTCCAGGTGACGTGTAGCGAGTTACGGCCGTCACCGATACATGGCAGCTTCCGCGTGACCTTCTTTTTGCGCATAGTTGCGGCAACTCAGGACGACATCTATCCCCGGCCGATTTTTGCCTCCACAACCTCCACGGACCTCGCAGCGGCTTCCTCTCCATAGATTCGGGACAGGCCCTTGATGCGCGTCGCGATTACGTCGACGAGGCGGCCAACGATCTCATGGCTGATTTCCTCCTGGCGAAGCTCGTGGGCGCACTCCGACGCCATATCGGGCATCACCGCGAGCTGATGGCGGATCGTCCGCATCGTGTACTCGCCTCCACCCTTGGCCGAGGACGCACAGCGCTCCCAGTGGCGCGGAATGATCTCGTCGATCAGGTAGACCTTGTCGATCTTCATCGCCAGCTTGAGGTCGCGCATCTCAGCCTGGATCTCTCCCTCGCCGAGGTGCGGCAGAATGGAGGAGATGTCGTAGAGTGGCGCTAGGCGGGCCTCGCCCTGAGCACCGAGCAGCATCGAGTAGTTCTTTGCATGTGCGTCCGTGCCAGCGATGATCCAGTTGAAGACGTTCGCGGCCATGAAGGTCTGACGATCGCGGACGGGGTCTAGGGAGGCCGACAGCACCTTGTTGGAGATAGTCGTGATACCCGGCCCACCCTGGTTCTCATACTTGAGCGTCGGCATCACCGACAGAGCCTGGCACATGTCCTCCTGATGGATGCGGATGGTCTTGCCATCGATATTGCGGCGGTCATAGCGCTCGAGAACGATCGCCTTTTCGCCTGCAAAGTCGAGAACCTTGCTGTGTGCAGCGTCCATGCCGAGCTTGCGTGCAAGCTCCAGGCAGAAATGCTCGTTCTCGGTATGCCCGTGCAAATGTGGCATAGGCGGCTTGAAGATGTGGGTCGTGGGCGTGTCGCCTCGAGGGATCCCCCAGCGATTGCTGCGCTTGTCGAAATGGAACGCCGTCTTCGCCTGCGCACCAGCGAGACTGAACTGACCGGGATCGCCGATTCGCCGGGTAGCTGCACTATCCCTGCGCAGGTCGCGCAGGCGGTCGCCGATCTGCGCCTCGGTGAGCAACTCCACGTCCTCGCCGCGGGAAACCTGGTCGCCGTGCGGAAGGAACTGAACGGCGCCGGCACAGTCGCGGCCGACATTCTTGAGTAGAGCAAACGGGTTTCGGGCAGAGACCTGGAACCTCTGCGCCCATCTGGCAAGGGTCTGCTCATTATCCGGCAACAGGCCCCAGAGGAATGCCTCGACGACCTTGCCCTTGTACGTCCTCGTGATCGTGGGCATGGATAGGGAGAGCGGGATCGCGACCCGGCCCTCCATCCAAGCCTCGTGATAGGAGAACGAAAGCTTGCCGCCCTGCAGGTGGTGGAGCCCCCCAACCGGTCTGCCGGCGATGTAGACGTCGAGAGTGTCGATCGGGTTCACCATGATCATCGTCACCTAGAGCTTGTAGGGAATCTCGTCGTCGTCATCGTCGACATGCCGTTC
>NZ_JBFUKO010000708.1:0-2599 GCF_056400805.1 Aminobacter sp. P4_H6_2 | reverse complement strand
GTGCTCGTTGCGGCCGCCAACGGCCCGCTCAAGGGCATCCTGGCCTTCACCAACGAGCCGCTGGTTTCCATCGACCTCAACCACAACCCGGCCTCGTCGACCTTCGCGCTCGACCAGACCAAGGTCATCGACGGCAACCTGGTGCGCGTCATGTCCTGGTACGACAACGAGTGGGGCTTCTCCAACCGCATGGCCGACACGGCCGTCGTCATGGGCAAGACCATCGCCTGATCGGGCTACTTCATCCGTTCTTCAACGCCCGGCTTCGGCCGGGCGTTTTCGTTTTTGCTGCACCGCAAGAAAATCTTTGGCACAAGCTGGCAAAAATCCATTCTTGCTTGCATGCGGCCTTTTCTTCGCCGCACTCTCAACCGACGCAGCTAGAAGCATGATCCTGAACCGAAGGTCCGCGTAGCGAACAGTGGGATTCGGTTTTCGCAAAGATCATGCTCCAGCAAGATTATTGAGCTTCATTCCGACGCAATCGGAGTGGAACAGGCACTGACTGCTTTGCGGACGGGTCGGGATGGAACAGGCGGTATATCTAGTCACGCTGGTGGGCACCGCCTTGGTGGTGGCCGCGGCGTTTTCGAGCCTGATCGCCTTCCGCTTCGGCGCCCCGCTGCTGCTGCTCTTCCTTGGAATCGGCCTCGCCAGCGGCGTCGACGGCCTCGGCATCGTCTTCGACAACGCCCACCTCGCCTATTTCGTCGGCGCCATAGCGCTCGCCGTCATCCTGTTCGATTCAGGCTTCGGCACGCCTGTTGGCGTCCTGCGGCAGGCCGGTCTGCCGGCCTTGACGCTGGCAACGATCGGCGTTGGCATCACGACGGTGATCTTCGGCATCGCAGCCTATTATCTCACCGGCTTCACCTGGCTCGAATCCTTCCTGCTTGGTGCCGCCGTCGCCTCCACTGACGCTGCTGCCGTGTTTTTCCTTTTGCGCGCCGGCAACATCAATCTGCGCGAGCGCGTCCGCTCGACGCTCGAAATCGAGTCCGGCACCAACGACCCGATCGCCATCTTCCTGACCATCACCCTGGTCGAGATCATCGCGCTCGGCGCCAAGCCCGACGCCGACCTGCTGCTTGTCGACCTCGTCATCGGCTTCTTCGTCCAGATGATCCTGGGTGCCGCCATCGGCCTGCTCGGCGGCTTCCTGATCGTCAAGCTGGTCGAGCGCCTCAACCTCGACCGCGGCCTGCTGCCGATCTTCGTGCTGACGCTCTCGCTGCTGGTCTTCGCCGCGGCCGGCGCCGTCGGCGGCTCAGGCTTCCTCGCCGTCTATCTCGCCGGCCTGGTTGCCGGCAATTCCGACATCCGCGCCGTGTCGACGCTCAAGCGCTTCCAGGACGGCATGTCCTGGCTCGCCCAGATCATCATGTTTCTGGTGCTTGGCCTGTTCGCCACGCCGTCGCAGTTTCCAGCGATCCTTGTGTCGGCGCTGCTGCTTGGCCTGTTCCTGATGTTCATCGCGCGCCCCATCGCGGTCTGGCTGTGCCTGATTCCGTTCAAGTTCCCGCGCCAGGAAACCGCCTTCATCTCCTGGGTCGGCCTGCGCGGCGCGGTGTCCATCCTGCTCGCCATCACGCCGCTGCTCGGCGGGCTCGAAAACGGCCGTGCCATCTTCAACATCGCCTTCATTATCGTACTCACCTCGCTGGTGATCCAGGGCTGGACCGTCGGTCCCCTCGCCCGCCGTCTCGGCCTGATCGTGCCGCAGCGCTTCGGCCCGCTCGACAAGGTCGAACTCGAATTGCCGGGCTCGGCTCACCATGAACTGCTCGCCTACAAGGTCGTGCCGGGCTCGCCTGTGGCCAAGGGCCAGCGCATCCCGCGATGGGCCAGGCCTTCGCTGGTCGTGCGCGACGGCCGCTCGATGCGCTTCCAGGACATGGGCCGCCTGCAGGCGGGCGACAACGTCTACATCTTCGTTCCCGACCGCTATCCGCGCCTGCTCGACAGGCTGTTTGCCTCCCGTGCCGAGGTCCATGCCGAGGACGAGGATTTCTTCGGCGCCTTCACTGTCGACCAGGCCCACCTCGCCGGCGAGCTTGTCGCCATCTACGGCGCGTCGGTGAAGGACGAAGAGCTCAAGCTCACCATCGGCGACCTCATCAAGCAGCGCCTGGGCGGCCGCGTCGAATATGCCGACCGCGTCTCTCTCGGCCTCATCGACCTTATCGTGCGCGAGGTCGATGAAAAGGGACGCATCGTCGCGGTTGGCCTGTCGATCGAGCCGGCCCCTCCACCGCCACCGGTGCCGGTCTTCCTCAGCGCCGGCGAGATCCGCGACCGTCTGTCCGCATTCTGGGCGCGGCGTTCCCGCAAGGCACCGGCCAAACCCGCAGCACCGGCAACCACGTCTGAGAGACTGTCCGAGGACGCTTGAGCGCGCCGCCTTCCCCCTCCCCCTTGTGGGGAGGGGTTAGGGGTGGGGGTAATTGCCGCTCAATGGTCCAAACACCCCCACCCTGTATCCCTCCCCACAAGGGGGAGGGAGGGCGTCAACGTCCCGCCAGGCCAAATGCCCCGACCCACAATTTTCCTTTTCCCCACCCCCACAAACCTTGCATCCGCGCTGACGCTGGGTATGGTC
>NZ_JBFUKO010000707.1:0-2599 GCF_056400805.1 Aminobacter sp. P4_H6_2 | reverse complement strand
ACATAAGGGGGCAGGGGTTCTTCGCCGGTCGGGTGCATGAATGGCTCCATCTGGCTGGGTTGAGGGTGAGCGTTCGGGCCGGCCGGGCGTTTTTGAGCGATGCGGGCGCGCTTTTGTGGCACCGCGCCTCGCAAGAGGCCGGATCATGTCTGGGGAAGACTGGCGGCCGGTGGATCGCTCGTCAAGGGTGGGATTTTTGCGGCCCACCGACCGTCCGTCCGGCGTCTGTCCCGAAATTGGCCGGTCACAGCGCCGCTCCATGTACATTCCATGGACAATCGCCGCGGCTTCTCCGCATGGTTCGGTTGCGGAACCGAGGTTCCGAACCGGCCACGCCGGCCTGTCGTCGAGCCCTCGGAGCCATGGCTACCGTAGCCGTGGCGGGAGGTCGCCGCCGCCCTCCTTCGAATACCCGGTGCGCATCCGGTTCCCTCGAGGGCAGTGCGGAGAAGTATAAGCGTGGTTCTTCGGGCGTGGAGAAATCGGCGCCAAGTTTTTTTGAAAAATCAGGCAGTTCAATGGATTGGGAGAAAAGGTGCGGCGGATTTATCCACGGGGCCGTTGCGCGGTGGAGGAGGCAATCTGTGTTAGGCGGCAAATTACGCGAAGCCCTGTCAAAGCGGGCTTGAAATCACGCATTTGGCGCATCGAGGCATAGATTAGCTGATCTCTTCAGGAATGAAGCCTCCGGTCTGGCGTTTCCACAGACGGGCAAACAGGCCGTCCCGTTCGACCAGTTCGGCGGGCGTGCCTTCTTCCACGATGCGCCCTTGATCGAGCACGACGATCCGGTCCATACTCGCAATGGTTGACAGGCGATGCGCGATGGCAATCATGGTCTTTCCCTCCATTACCAGGTTGAGATTTTCATGAATGGCAGCCTCGGATTCGCTGTCGAGGGCGGAGGTCGCCTCGTCCAGTACCAGTATCGGAGCGTCCTTCAACAAGACGCGCCCGATGGCGATACGCTGGCGCTGGCCGCCCGAGAGCTTGATGCCACGGTCGCCGACGAATGCGTCATAGCCCTTGCGGCCTTCGCCGTCCGCTAGATCGGCAATGAACGTATCGGCCCTTTTGCCGCTTTTGCCACCTGTTCAATCTCATCCTGCGTCGCCTCTGGTCGGCCGTAGCGGATATTGTCGCCGACCGAACGGTGCAGCAGCGCGACATCCTGCGCGATGACCCCGATCCTGCGGCGAAGGCTTGGCTGCGTGACCGCGCGTATGTCTTGCCCGTCGATCAAGATCGCGCCGTCCCGTATGTCGTAGAACCGCAGCAGCAGGTTAACCAGCGTTATCTTGCCGGCTCCGGAGAGGCCTACCAGGCCAACCTTCTCGCCTGGTAGGACCGTCAAAGACAGCCCGTCGATCACCGGTCGGCCGGACTTGTATGCGAAGCTAACATTGTCAAAACGGATTTCCCCACGGCTGGCTGTCAGTTCAGCAGCGTCGGGCTGGTCGGTGATGGTGGGCGGCGTCGTCATAACCGGCATCGCGTCTTTTATGGTGCCTATCGCCTGGAAGATCTGCTGGCCCATCTGCAAGAAAGTGAAGGTGTGCGCGGACAGCCGGTTAAGGATGTAGACCGCCGCGACGAACTCCCCGACCGTGAGAAAGCCATCGACGAGGCCCGAGAAACCGATCGAAAGTATCGCCAGCCAGAGCGCCATGTTGAGCACAACAACGATCAGTTCCGACGTCCGGTAGATGCGTTGTTCTTGGTGCTGGGTGTGAATGGCCTTCTGAAGGATGCGGCGGATGGCACCCGCCTCGCTGTCTTCGGCCGCAAACTGCTTGACCATATGCATGTTGCTGTAAAGATCGGTGATGGCACCGGCGACGAGGCTACGCTGCTTGGCCGTGCGGCGCGAGCGTTCGGCAAAGATCGGTGCCAGCCTGACGGCGAGTGCCACGTTGAGCATGATCCAGACGAGGACCGGCAGAGCGAGTTGCCAGGACAACGCGCTGAGCACGATGAGGGAGCCGACCAATTGCAGCAGAAAGCGCGGCATCAATTGGAATGCGGCGATGATCTGCTGCTGGACCGCGGACGCCACCTGCGACAGGCGCGAGGCGACCTGTCCGGCAAAAAGATCATGAAAAAAAGCCAGGTCCTGATGCTCCACCGCCTTGTGACCCTGCCATTGGACAGCGGCTGGCATGCCCACACCGAGCGTATGGGACGTGAGGGTGTTGGTGAGAAACGAGGCGATCGGCATGCCCGGAAAGATCAGGAGGCCGAGGAAAGCAAGCAGCGGCCATTCGCTTTGCAGGAAAGCAAGCGCACCCTGTGCCGTCACACCGTCGACGATGACCGCAAGCCCCCAGACTATCGTCAGATTGATGGCCTCGACCGCCATGGAGGAGAGTGCCAGGGTGACCAGAACACCGCGAAACATCGAGATGAAGTGCAAGAGAACGGAGATCGGTCCCCTTGTGGGCAGCGGCCGGTAGGGAATGTCTAGCGGTTGGATCAGCGTTTCGAAGGGACGGTATATCGCGTCTGAAATCGACATGGACCGCTCGGGTAAAAGATCAGAAGTCGGGCGATGGACTTGGCGACTTGAGTGAAATAGGATCATCTTCCGATTGCAATGTAA
>NZ_JBFUKO010000706.1:0-2602 GCF_056400805.1 Aminobacter sp. P4_H6_2 | reverse complement strand
GCCCAATACCGAACAACGCTTGCCGTCGCGCTCGACTCGGTCGGCCGCACGGACGATGCTTTCAATGCCCTCAGCCAGCCGCTTCCAAACGCTTCTGCCGACGCGAACCTGCTAAGCACAGCTATACAGTTTGGACTCAAACTCCGCCGCTACCCCCAAACATTGACGTTGGCTGAAGAACTTGCCCGCCTTCAGCCGGGTAATAAGCAGCTTGCAGAGTTGATCCTCCAACTGCGCAGTGCTCAGTGACTGGGATCTGCTCCGGACGGCCGCCCAGGCTGCGTTGCTGTCCTCGTCTCGGATGTTCCGGGTGAACGTCTGCCCTCCCAGCCCGCGCTGGCGGATCGCAAGAGCGCACAGACTCTTGATGTTCTGGTATTTCTTGCGGCGGCGGCCGATGCGATCCTCGCCCTTGTTTTCAGGACAGATGTGGCCGCCAGCGTACTTGCCGTCGATCTCGACCTCGCCATCGAGCACCATCTCCTCCCTGCGCCAGGCGATGGCCTCACGCAGTTTCATGAGCAGAAACCCGGGCCGTCTTGTATTGGACGCCGATTTCACGCGAGAGCTGCAGCGCGGCCTTGCCTTTCACCGAGTTCGCCGAGAACCAGATGGCGACGAGCATCGTCTTGAGGCTCAACTTGCGAGCATGGAAGACCGTGCCTGAGGTGACGCTACTTGGACGATTTGCTGATCGTTCCACTTGGTATTGCGCTAGCGATCCGCGTCATCCCCCATGACCTGATGATTGAATTCAGGAACGAAGCCAACCAGCGCAACACGCGCCCGGTCAGGCTGAAAAGCGCAGCAAAATCAACGTCATTGGTTTCCAATGGGCCCTGCCGGAACCCATCAAAAGCACCGGAACAAACCGCGAATTGGAAACCGTTTTGACGCTTGTTTTTGAGGTCATCCCGAACATCTGCCCTTTGCACTGGAGCAGTGAAGGCGCTGCCACTTCGGCGCGAGGCGCCTGTTCCAGAGCGTCCTTGAGGCTTAGCGCCCATGCCTGAATATCACTATTGCCCTACTGGGCGGCAAAGGCCGTGGTACCGACTGTCAGAGTGCTTATGAGGCTGGCGAGCTCGACTTTAACGATCTGCTCGCCAAGAGCCCGACTGCGGCGTTACCAATATCTGCGAAACCACGAGCAAGCATTGGGCGCGCCTGGCTGGGCGTCGACAACCGCTGCATCGTCCCCTTCACAAGCTTTGCCGAACCCTACGGAAGGTGACAAAGATCCAGACACCGGCCAACGCCGGAACTACTGGTTCGCGTTGAACGAAAGCCGCCCCCTCGCCGTCCTTGCAGGAATGGGACGTCGTGGCGGGGGTGCATCCGCGACGGTCTCCTTGAAAGGGAAGTGTTCGGCTTCTTGACGACCGATCCGAACAGCGTCGTCGCGCCAATCCATAAGAAGGCGATGCCGGTTTTCCTCACTACGCCTGAAGAAATCGATACCTGGCTGACAGCGCCATGGCCGTAAGCAAAGCGCTCCAACGTCCCTGCCCGACAAATTTCGGACCATCGTCGACAAGCCGCCGCTCCCCCCCACTATAGATGCGCAGATGTCGTTATTTGAGGATTGGTTGGCAAAAACCGCCCCGGTGCCGAGACGGCTACAGGGGAACTCTCAGCGATGCTTTGCGTTATGAGCCTGACGTCTGCGCAAACGCACGGCGCGGGAGGAGTTCCATATGAACAACATTATTTATCTGGTCGGCTTGGTAGTGATTGTTTTGGCGGTGCTGGCGTTTTTTGGCATCCGATAGTAGCGGCCCCCTCACGCTGAAGCGCRCCATGCATCTCAGCGCTGGTCGCCGCGAAAGCGATGCTTGGACGCATGAGATCAAATACGACGGCTACCGGCAACTGTATTGTTTCAGGCTCTGAAGGCTGTGTTTGATCGGATCAGCGCATCGAGGGTGACGAGGATTTTTCGGGCCCGTCACTAGGTAAATAAACCGGGCGGCAGCGAGCAGCCAGGTTACCGAATAAAGCGAGCGCGCTTCTGGCAATCTTGACGACGATCGCCCCGAAGATCCAGAAGTTCAGGGAAACTCGCAATTGCGTTCTGGAACTTCATGGGTAAGCACCTGCTTAAGTCCATCAAGAAGCCAGCGACCTCGCCTACCAGCGACCAGACTAGTAACACAACGCCTTGAGGCAATCTCTGGGTGTAACCAGCCTTCAAGCCAATTCGAGTGACGCTTATGGACGATGGCGTTGGCCCGATCAAGACGGGGGCCCATTTCGCACCCATCGGACAAGCTGGAGGCCGAATTGCATCGCTTCGCTGGCGAGGCGATGCAACAAGGGGTCGACGGAGGGCTCCCACCCCTCATGGGCCTTGCGGATGGCTGCTTCGAGTTCCATCCGCAGGTCGGGACTATTGCGGCGCTCGAACAGGTCGCGCAGTTCGGCGATCCGCTGCTCTGCCGTCCAGTCCGTTCGCAATGGCGATGCGATGTGGATCGAGGTGGCATTGAGCCCGGAGGCGAAGCGCAAATCCGGCTGACGCAAGAATTTCCGCCACATGAACTGGTCGGTATAAATATCAGTTGGCGCCGGACTCCAGCCTACGGGCAGCGCGCGATACGCA
>NZ_JBFUKO010000705.1:0-2604 GCF_056400805.1 Aminobacter sp. P4_H6_2 | reverse complement strand
CATCAGGGCCAGCAGTCTCCTATGGCTGCATCAACAGGCCGGACAGAAGACTGCACCCGACCAACGCGCCAGAACGTCGAATTATCTCTTGCAATGCGGGAGCCATCCACAGAGGACCGTCCGGAGACGGCCCCGTTCCCGTCGGCGGTGCGCCTTACTCGAACGTAACCAAATTTCACGCGATCAACTGGGCTGCCTTTTCGGCGATCATGACTGCCGCTGCATGCGTGTTGCCTGAGATGATTGTCGGCATGATCGAGCAATCGGCGATGCGCAGCCCCTCTATGCCGTGTACGCGCAATTGCGGGTCGACCACTGCCATGTCGTCATTGCCCATTCGCGCCGTACCGACAGGATGAAAGATCGTCGTGGCAATGTCACCTGCGGCATGCGCGAGGTCCTCGGGCGCCTGTATGTGCACGCCCGGCTTGAATTCCTCGGGGCCGAATTGCGCCATGCGTTTGGTTTCCATCAGCTGGCGGGCGATGATTATCGATGCGACCGCGACTTCACGATCACTTTCAGTGGAGAGGTAGTTGGGTGCAATTTCCGGATGATCGTCCGGCCGGGCGGAGACGATGCGCACATGACCGCGCGATTCCGGCCTGAGATTGCACACTGATATGGTGACTGCGGGGAAGCTGTGCAGCGGCTGGCCGAAGGATTCCAACGAGAGCGGCTGGACATGGAATTCGATGTTGGGCGTTTCGAAGCGCGCGTGAGATTTCATGAAGATACCGAGCTGGCTCGGCGCCATCGACACGGGTCCCGAGCGCTTGAGAGCGTATTCCAATGCAATCAGGGCTTTGCCTGTGAGGCTGGCCTGGCGCTCGTTCAGCGTTTCCGCTCCCGACACCTTGAATGCGGTCCGGATTTGCAGATGGTCCTGCAGGTTTTCGCCTACGCCGGGTAGGTTGTGCATGACCTCGATGCCGTGATGCCGGAGAAGTGCCTGCGGTCCGATACCTGACAATTGCAGCAGTTGTGGCGTGCCGATCGCTCCCGCTGAGAGGATGAGTTCGCCCTCCACCTTCACATGCGCGGGCTTGCCGCCGAGATTGAGGTCCAGTCCTCTAACCCTACGGCCGGAGAACATCACGCGCTCGGCCTGCGCATGGGTGAGTATCGTGAGGTTCCTGCGGTGCCGAACAGGCTTGATGAAGGCACGCACCGCATTGAACCGGAATCCGGATTTCTGGTTCACCTCAAAATAGGACGAACCGAAATTGCTGCCGTTGTTGAAATCGTCGACCTTCGGCACACCGAGTTCTTCGGCTGCCTCGCGCACGGCGTCGAGGATCGGCCAGCTCAGTCGCTGGCGCTCCACCCTGAGTTCGCCGCCCYGTCCATGGAACTGGTCGGAAAGGCCATGATGGTCCTCCGACTTCCTGAACAGCGGCAGCACGTCGTTCCAGCCCCAGCCCGGATTTCCGAGCTGGCGCCAATGGTCGTAGTCGGTGGCCTGGCCGCGCATGTAGATCATGCCGTTGATGGACGAGCAGCCGCCCATCACCTTGCCGCGTGGATAGGCGAGGGAACGGCCGTTCAGGCCGGGTTCCTTCGCTGTCCGGTAGCCCCAGTCCGTGCGCGGATTGCCCATGCAGTAGAGATAGCCGACCGGGATGTGGATCCAGTGATAGTTGTCCGATCCCCCGGCTTCCAGAAGCAGCACGCGCTTGCCGGGATCGGCGCTCAGCCGGTTTGCCAGAACGCAACCGGACGAGCCCGCCCCGACAATCACGTAGTCATAGCTGCCGATGTCAGTACGCATGGTCATCCGATGGCTCTTAGACGACATGTTCCGCGGCAACGCCCCGGAGATCCATCTCGTATTCCAGATCCACGACGGGCGGGTTGTTGAAGTGCCAGGTCAGACCGGCGCGCGCAGCACCGCGCTTGACGATTTCGTCGGCCAGGAACGGGTAGAGGTTGTGCACGGTGTAGACCTGGACCGCCGTCGCGTTTTCCCATCCGAAGCCCAGCGTAGCGGCACGGCGCTCCATTTCCTCCAGCACGAACTTGGCCTTGGTGCGCAGGCCGTGGGCTGAGAGATCGCCACGCCTGACGATGTGGTCGCGATAGGCGGCATGGCCTTCGGGCACCTCGGCGGATCCGGAAATGACAAAGGAAGGCGCGGTCTCGGCGGTCGGCACGGTAAACGAGAACGCATAGATCGAGGGCACAGGCGGCGGTGCGATCTGCGGACAGACATTGCTGCGCGCCACGGGATTGTGGCCCGTCTCAAGCAGGCCCCACGCCTTCAGCGTCTTCGTGTAGCTGCTGTTGAAGGCAACGAAGCCCTCTTCGGTAAATGGTGCCGGGGAGCGCAGTTCGCATGCGGCGAATGCCGTGAGGGGGCGGTCTGCAGCCATGATGATCTTCTCGATCTCGGCAAAACCTTCCGCAAGCGGCAACGGCTGGGTGAACCGCACGCGTTCCAGGCGAAAGCCCGGCAATGCCGCCACGCCGCCCGAGTATTGCGAAACGCCCTTGATGAAGCGGTAGCCGCCAGACGTAAATTCAATCACTTCGCCCATAATGTCTCTCCTGAATATGAAAAATGCCAGATCGGCCTGCCGCCACGGGGATAAACGACGTGCCCCA
>NZ_JBFUKO010000704.1:0-4611 GCF_056400805.1 Aminobacter sp. P4_H6_2 | reverse complement strand
CTTGTTGGTACCGAGCCAATTTGCAACGCGATAGTATTGCTCCAACAAGTATTTTCGGGGCTGACGAAGGAATGAATATTTCCGAACTTGACGAAGGATACGCTCCGGTACGCCTGCACCGAATTCAACGACGAGATTTCCGGCGAGAATACGCCTCACGATATCAGGCTTCAATACGAAGAATGATTTCGATTCCAGATCGTAGATCGAATACTCCACTGAGGTTGAGACAACCTCCTTTGCGAATATCGCGAGCTGTCGCTCTGTACGCACAATCCCTGACGGAGGTCCCGACCAGCGCGATGACGTTGTGAGGTCAAAAATCAATCGGGGCGATTGGGACATGCTGTGATACTTTCAATAGAATGCCAAATATCAAATCCCCTCCCCGTACGCACTCAAGCGACAAAGACGATTCAACTGGCAGTAAAGTCTGGGGAAGGTGCGGCGCAAGGGCGCTCATGAAACGGCAGGCAGAGTTGTGGGGTCAATCTGCGTCCAACCAGCTCAGCTCCTCGGGTACAGCTATGCTTTGAAAGTCTCATCCGTCCTCTTGCTTAGACCTCGTCTCCGTTCACATGCGCCAGCCTCGGAGAACGACGGGCTGACGAACGGAATATGGCAGCGGGCAACGACCGAGCGTTAACAATTCACGTTGTCGTTGGCAAGTCGTAAGCGCGTAGCTGAGGTTGGTCAGGCCTTGTAGTTCCGGGAATGACTGCTCTACGCTGGAGATGGGCCATCTGTTGGCGATGCGCTCGAGCGTCTGGGTGAGCCAGGCGAATAGATCGACGTTGTTCATCTTCACGGTGGCCCGACGGTCGCCCAAGTGCTTAGCCGCCATTCGACCCGACCTTATGATGCCCGCATTCTGGGCCGCGAGATAGAGGTCTCATATCCGTTCCACTCGCTGTTCCTGCGGCCAGCGATCGTGATTGGCGATCAGTTCCACAACGGCAGTCGGCATCTGACCCTGCGCTCAGGCGAGGGTCCATCCTTTCTGATTCCCGCCTGTTTGGTCGATCCAGCGGTCGCATCGGTCAAGATCGCTGACGTTCTGCGCCTTTCGGTTGCCCGACTTTTTGATCTTAGGGCGTTCCTCGACGCAGGCCTAGCCTGCAACCTTGGGGAGGAGTTTGCCCAAGACGGCACTGATGGCGAAGCAGTGGACGCATGCGCAACAGGATCTGTTCGAGGAGCCGCCGCTAGTCATGAGGCTCGCGCCGGCGGAGCGGACGAAAGCGGTGGAGCAGCTGCAGGCACTCCTGATGGAGGCGATGGCGGCCGTAGTGGACCAGTTGGAGGCGGGCGATGACCAAAATCACGGCTGATCATCTGGTACGGAACGCCATCGCCTATGTCCGAAAACCGACGCTTTCCAAGTTGCACAGAACGTTGAAAGCCATCGACGCAAGTATGGCTTGGCCGATCGGGCACGTCAGTTGGGGTGGTCCGACATCAAGGTGATTGACGACGACCATGGCCGTTCGGGTGCGGGCGCACGGCGGCCCGGCTCGAGAAGCTTCTGGCGGCAATCTGCGAGGGCCGCGTCGATGCGGTGTTCTCGCTAGAGGCCCGGCCCGCAATGGGAGCGACTGGCACACGCTCCTGGAGTTCTGCGGTCAGGTCGGTACGCTGATTGTAGATGAGGATGGCGTCTACGACTCGGCCAACGACCCGCTCCTGCTCGGCATGAAGGGCACGATGAGCCAGATGGAACTCTCGGTTGCGGATCGACGCGTCCAGGAGACAATCGCGTTGGTGTTCCGCAAGTTGGCCGAATCGTCAGACAATCCGCCAGGTGCTGGTGTGGTGCCGACAGGAGAAGGTTCTGTCGCCCTCCCTGAGCAACAGTGCTGCCGCCGACCGGATTATCTGGCGTCTGCCTATTCATCCGGACTGTCCGTCACATGCTGAGCAACCGGTCCGATGCAGCGCATACACGTCAGCTTGATTTTGCTGGAGTGTTGAGCCAAACAGGCGACTTCACCAAGGGGGCGTTCTCTGGACCCCTCGCCGGATAGAACGGAAGAAGTGATTCTAGAAGAAATCAACCGAAACTCGAATATAAAGCTTTTGGTGTTTTCACGCCGATTTGGCCAGCCAGCGGCAACTATGGCTGGTATTCTGAGCTGTACGGGCGAAACTTGTGCGGTTATTGACGTGGATCTCCAGGATCAGCCGGAACTTTTAGAGCAGATGTATGGCAAGCTCTCGGAGGGCTTCGAAGTGGTTTACGCCACCCGCCGCAGCCGTCGTGGCGAGACATGGTTCAAGAGACTGATATCCCATTTTGGCTACACGGTGATCAATAAGCTGAGCGACGTCAAAATTCCGCGCAACACAGGCGATTTCAGGATCATGACGCGGCGTGTTGTTGAAGAACTGCGCCAGTTGAACGAAACCCACGGGTTCCTCCGTGGTCTCGTTGCATACGTTGGGTTTAAGCAGGGATTCATCGAATATGACCGTGACGAGAGGTTTGCCGGAAAGGGCAACTACAATCGACTGACCGGATCCCTGAAGATCGGGCTAAATGGCTTAGTCAGTTTTAGCTCCCGACCACTTTTCATGATGTCGCTCGCAGGGTTTGCCTTGGCTGGCCTCAGCTTCTTGCTGGGCGCGTGGTATCTGCTACAGAAGCTCGTTGGCGTGAATCTTACGCCGGGCCTGTCCACAACCATCCTTTTCATCAGCTTCTTTTCCGGAACGCAGCTCATTGGATTGGGGCTGATCGGGGAGTATGTCGGCCGCATTTATGATGAAGTAAAGCGACGCCCGATGTATATCGTGGACCGGAAAGCCAATTTTTGAGGTGCGTTGTGTTTCCATTTAAGCTGCCGGTTCCCCGTGGACACACATCTGAGCCAATTTGGGACGGCGCCGGCTTTATCATCGGCTCGGAGTCTGTTCCCGTCCTCGAGTATAGTGAGAATTTTGAGGGATGGTCCGATGACTTGACGCAGCTTCATGAGGAAGCTGCAGGGGATCAACATCCGATCGACGTGGCCTCTCGGAAGTGTGCGATAGATCAGGTGCATCGACATGCAGCCAAGCCTAGTGCTGTCATTATGGATATCGGTTGCTCGTCGGGCTTCTTGTTGAAAGATCTTCGTAGTCGCTTGACAGATAATTTTCTGATTGGTGCTGACGTCGTCAAAGCTCCCCTGTTGAAGCTGGCAAGTGAATTAAAGGGTATACCCCTCATTCGCTTTGACCTGCTTCAATGTCCTTTGCCGGCGCGGTCTGTTGATGTCATCGTGATGCTCAACGTTTTCGAGCATATTGGAGATGACACTCGCGCTATGCGGCAGGCTTACGAACTATTGACGCCCGGAGGCGCTTTGATCGTCGAGGTGCCTGCCGGTCCCTTACTGTTTGGCCCCTACGACGTGCAGCTGAACCATTTTCGTCGCTATACTAGTGGCGAGTTAAGAGGCAAGCTTGAGGCGGCAGGCTTTCGGGTCACTAGAAAGTCGCACCTCGGCTTCTTCATATACCCGGTTTTTGCGTTAGTGAAACYGAAGGACAGGTTCTTAAGCAAAACACCTGACCGGCAAGTCGTGGCGCAACAAGCTGCATCAACAAAAAACAGCTGGCTGATGTCTGTCCTGATGAAGGCCGAGTCGAAATACCTGTCAGGGCTCCCTCTCCCTTTCGGCGTGCGTGTCACTATGACTGCTGTAAAACCTGATCCGTCCACTCCGTGACTTGGCTTCTATGAAAGTCCCGATAAAGCTTCTTAAGCACGGCGCGCAAATAACAAAGTATCTCACAGTTGGCGGACTGACTGCGGCGATCTATTTTTCTATTTTATTCATCACGTTTGATTTTTTGGATCTGTCAAAAAATCTGTCTGTAACCACTTCATACTTTGTTTCTACGGCCTTCCATTTTGCTGCCAACAAGCTTTTTACCTTTGCAAGCCATGGCAAAAATTTCGCACCTCAGATTGCACGGTACCTTTGCGTTGTTTTTATCAACTACCTAATAACGATGCTTGTCGTTTTTATCATCGTCGATCTGTGCGGCCTGTCACCATATGCGGGTGTGGCGGTTGCGGTTGCTGTCACCGTGGCTTTGGGTTACGGCATGACAAAATTCTGGGTGTTCCAGCAGGATGGGATTGGACGTGGTTAGCACATTTGTCGTTACGGGCTGCTCCGGCTTTATCGGTAGCAATCTTGTGGATCGCCTGCTGGCAAATGGAGACGCCGTCATTGGCGTCGACAATTTCAGCACAGGACAGCGCCGCTTTCTCGACGGTGCACTGAAGCACCAGAATTTCAAGCTGCTGGAGTTGGATCTTCTGGATTTGGATGGGCTGACTGCCGCCTTCAAAGGTGGCGACGCCGTGTTCCATCTGGCCGCTAATGCCGATGTAAGGTTCGGGACTGAACATCCCCGTAAGGATCTCGAGCAAAATACGATCGCGACTTACAACGTGCTGGAAGCGATGCGCGCAAATGGCATCCGCAAGATAGCCTTCTCATCAACCGGTTCGGTATACGGCGAGGCACAGGTTGTCCCAACGCCGGAAGACGGACCTTTTCCAATACAGACCTCTCTTTACGGCGCATCTAAAGCCGCTGGCGAAGGGCTGATTTCAGC
>NZ_JBFUKO010000703.1:0-2620 GCF_056400805.1 Aminobacter sp. P4_H6_2 | reverse complement strand
CCACATGGGGTAATCGCGGGAGCACCGCCGCTCTGGATTCGATCATGTTCTTGGACGGTGGCTGTTCCCCGATAAGATGAGGTACGGGCTCTCGACTGGACGCCGGGCCCAGCATCAACGGAGAACAGCCATGGAAGAATATATCGGCCTCGACGTGTCAATGAAAGAGACGGCAATTGCGATCCGTCGAGATGGGGTACGTGTTTGGCGTGGAAAGTGCGCCTCGGACCCTCAGATTATTGCCGAACTTGTCCGTAGGCAGGCACCCACCGCGAAACGCGTAGTGTTTGAAACCGGCCCCCTCTCGGTATGGTTCTATCATGCGCTTCGAGCTGAGGGGCTGCCGGTCATTTGCATTGATGCGCGACATGCCAAGGCGGCGCTGGATATGGCGACGAACAAAACGGACGCGAATGACGCCGACGGGTTGGCACGGCTGGCGGAAGTAGGATTCTTTCGAGAGGTGCGCGTGAAGAGGTTCGATAGCATGCTAGCCCGCACACTTGTCGCGGCGCGCACCCGGTTAGTCCACATGACGACCGAACTTTCCAATCAGATCCGCGGAATCATGAAAACGTTCGGCTTGGTTGTTCCAGCAGGGAAAGGAAGCATATTCGAGAAGAACGTTCGAAATCTTCTTTCCGGCCATGATGGTCTCGCTCATATCGTGCTACCGCTGCTCGATGCTTGGAAAGGTCTCCGCGCTCGTGCCGCGGAACTCGGTCGCCAGCTGGTCGCTGATGCCCGCCAGAGCCAGGCTTGCCGCATCCTGATGTCTGTCCCCGGCGTGGGAGCAATCACGGCAACTTCTTTCGCAACTGCCATTGAAGAGCCGGGGAACTTTAGGAAGTCTCGATCCGTCGGTGCGTGGATCGGCCTCACTACGCGTCGCTACCAGTCCGGTGAAGTCGATTACGACGGCCGTATATCCCGACGCGGCGACCGCCATCTGCGTGGGCTTCTCTACGAAGCAGCGTCGGTCATTCTCACGCGCAGCTCCGTGCAGAGTTCCTTGCGAACATGGGGGCTTCAGCTCCGGGAGAGGATCGGCTTCAAAAGAGCTGCCGTGGCTGTTGCGCGAAAGCTGGCTGTCATCATGCACACCATGCTCAAAACCGGAGAGTTCTTCAATCCGACTGCGGGAATGACGGCATAGTATAGAATGGCGCTCATTAACTGAGCGCTTGAAGCGTCCCTGCCGGGACGTGAGCCGAGCCATTCCGTTGATGGGGTTGCATCGCTGTCTCAGCTGAATGCGTCGTCCACATTGAAGGCTCGTGCCGCGAAGCTCCATCATGCGGCGACCGATGTCGACCGCGAAGACAACCATGCACCGGCAGTGCTGCTTCGACAAAACTTACTATTGACGCCCCAGTTGCGATTAGACAACCCTATCTATTGAGCGGAATGGGGGACGACACAAAGGAGAAAGCCATGCTTGGTGAAACCAACGCCGTTGCCAATCTCGCAGTCACGGATGTCGCCCGCGCCAAGACCTTTTACGAGCGCACGCTTGGCCTGCGGGAAATCGACCACATGGGCGAGGACGTGTCGGTACTGAAGAGCGGCGACACGGTGATCAACGTCTATCGCTCGGACTATGCCGGCACCAACAAAGCCACAGCAGTAACCTGGGCGGTCGGCGACAAGATCGACAGCATGGTCAGGGAACTCAAGACAAAGGGCGTCACCTTCGAGCATTACGACCTGCCCGAGACCGCCCTCCAAGGCGACATCCATGTCTTCGGCGATATAAAGGTCGCCTGGTTCAAGGATCCCGACGGCAACATCCTCAACCTCGTGAACAAATGATTTTCGCGCGGTAGTCCCTTGTGAAGACTGGCTTATCGGGCCAGCGCCGGATAGCCTTCCGGCATGATCGATAAGCTGGAATTCTTCATCGCCCTCGCAAGGGAGCAACATTTCGGACGCGCCGCCGAGCAATGCGGCGTCACGCAGCCGACGCTGTCTGCCGGCATCAAGCAGCTCGAGGACACTTTGGGCGTGATGCTGGTGCAGCGCGGCTCGCGCTTCCAGGGCCTGACGCCAGAGGGCCGACAAGTGCTGGATTGGGCGCGGCGGATCGTTGGCGATACGCGCGCCATGCGCGACGAGATGCGTGCTGCCCGCCACGGCCTGTCCGGGCGCATCCGCATCGCTGCCGTGCCGACCGCGCTTGCCATGGTGCCCAAGCTGACCACGCCGATGCGCGAAAAGCATCCGGGCGTCACCTTTTCGATCCTGTCGCGGACCTCGATCGAGATCCTGTCGCTGCTCGGCAATTTCGAGATCGACGCCGGCATCACCTATCTCGACAACGAACCGCTGGGGCGCGTCACCTCCGTGCCGCTCTATGCCGAACGCTACCAACTGATCACGGCAGCGGGTAACGAATACTCCGACCGCGACAAGGTAACGTGGGAGGAGGTGAGCACGCTGCCGCTGTGCCTGCTCACACCTGATATGCAGAACCGGCGCATCATCGACCAGCATCTCGCCGAAGCGGGCGTGCAGGTGCGCCCGACGCTCGAATCGAATTCGATGATCGTTTTGTTTTCCCACATCCGGACCGGAAAATGGTCGTCGATCATGCCGCTGAACCTCGCCGAGACCTTTGGTT
>NZ_JBFUKO010000702.1:0-2650 GCF_056400805.1 Aminobacter sp. P4_H6_2 | reverse complement strand
CGCCTTCGACAACAAGCCGCGACATGACGGCAACGCCAGCACCGGCCTCGGCAGCAGTGCGGATCGATTCGTTGGAGGGCATTTCGAGCGCGACATCGAGGCTGCCCGGCTCGACGCCAAGGGTGGCCAGCACCGCCTCGAAGTTCGAGCGCGTACCCGAACCTTGCTCGCGCAGGATCCAGCGCCCGGTCTTGAGGTCGCTAGGCGAGGCCGGCGGCGTGACGGTCCAGGGGTGGTCTGATATCGCGACAAGCACCAGCTCGTCCTCGGCCACCGGCGCGATGGCAAGTGCGGGATCGTCGATCTCGCCTTCGACAAAGCCTAGATCCACCGCGCCGTCATGGACCTGCGCTGCCACCGTCTCGGTGTTGCCGATGGTGATGCCAAGCGAAATGCCGGGGTAGGTCGTCTGGAAGCGGTGCGCGATCCTGGGCAGCCAGTAATTGGCGACGGTCTGGCTGCCGGCGAGCTTGAGCGCGCCGCGCTTGAGACCGGCGAGGTCGGCGAGCACGATTTCGGCGGAACTGGCGCGGGCAAGCACCGCGCGCGCCTCTGACAGGAAGATGCGGCCGGCGTCGGTGAGCACGATGCGGCGGCCGACGCGGTCGAAGAGTTTCGTCTGGTAGCGCGCCTCCAGTGCGGACACAGCCGCACTCGTCGCCGATTGCGTCAGGTTCAGCGCCTGGGCTGCTCGCGTGACGTGCTCGCGTTCGGCCACCGCGACGAAGATCCTGAGCTGTTCAAGGGTCACGGCTTTCCTTTCGGTGGTCAGCCCAGAAGTTTGACCAGCATTAGAGAGAAAGTCGCGATGAAAAGGAACGCGCCAAGGCCAAGAAAGAGTGGACGGGCGCCGCGTGCCCAAAGTTTGCGGACATCGGTTTCAAGCCCCRTGGCGGCGAGCGCCATAGTCAGCAGGAAGGTGGTGAGCGTGACGATCCATGCCTTTGTCTCGGCCGGAATGTCGACGAGGCTGTTCATGCCGACCATCGCGATGAAGCCGAGCACGAACCACGGCATGGGAGCGGATGCGCCATTATGCGTCTTGCCGGCGGACTTGGCGCGCTGGCGGGCGGCCACGCCAAGCGCGATGACCACCGGCGCCAGCATCATCACGCGGGTGAGCTTCGCCACCGTGCCGAACTCGCCCGACTGCTGGCCGCCCTGAAAGGCGGCCGCAACGACCTGGGCGATCTCATGGATCGACGCGCCCACCCACAGCCCGTAGGCATGGGGATCAAGGTGAAGCAGGCCGGGCAGCAACGGATAGGCGAACATCGCCACCGAGCCGAAGACGGTCACACACGCAACCGCATAGGCGACATCCTCGTCGGGCGCATTGGTGACAGTATTGGTGGCGATGACAGCGGATGCGCCGCAGATCGAGGTGCCGGCGGCGATCAGTTCGGCGAGTTTTTGATCGACGCCGATGAGTTTCGCGAGCCACAAGGTGAATGCGAAGGTGGCGACAAGCGTTGTCGCGATGATGGCGATGCCCATGGCGCCAACCTCGGCGACCTGGCTGGCGGTCAGTTGCAGGCCAAGCAGGATGATGGCGAAGCGCAGCACCTTGCGCATCGAAAACGCAACGCCCGGCTTGGCAAGGGCAGGGGTCCCCACGAGATTGTGGAAGGCCATGCCGATAACGATGGCGATGATCATCGGGCTGAAGGCGGAGAGGCCGGGAAGCAGCCTGAGCGCGAAGGCGAAGCTTGCGATGGCCGCGACAAGCAGCAGGCCGGGCGCCAGATGATTTCCGCTTGCTGGGTGGCGCACCGTCTGCTGTGGGCTGATKGCGGCAGCACTTTGGGTTTCGGCTCGGGCGAGGGCATTCATGGCTTGTTCCTGCGAATTTCAGGCGCAAGCTATTCGCCGGCTTTTGATCAATCCAACGCGTAATATCTGTTGAATCGTTCGATGTGAGCGAATGGTTTGGCGGTGGCCCTGTCCAGGCACCGCCGTGCCACTGGACGTGAAGCGCTGCGTATCTATAGCGGTGCTTTGGTGCGGTCGTGTCCGCGCCTATCAATCCTCTTGCCTGTCGGAACGCCAATGCCTGTTCACGAGATTGCAGCACTTGGGGCGGCGACATGCTGGGCCGTCACCGGATTGATCTCGGCCGGACCGGCCGGATATCTCGGCGCGCCGGCATTCAACCGCTTGCGTCAGGTCTTCGTCACCGTACTGCTGGCGATCTATGTCCTGGCCACCGGCACATGGCGCGAACTTGATGCCGGCAGCGCCGGGCCTCTGCTTTTGTCCGGCCTCGTTGGTATCTTTGTCGGCGATACGCTGCTGTTTGCGACGCTGAATCGGCTGGGGCCTCGCCGTGCCGGCATCCTTTTCGCGTTGAACGCGCCGATTGCCGCCGTGCTGGGATGGCTGATGCTGGGCGAGGACCTTGCGCCAAAAGCTTCCATGGGCATCGGGCTCACTGTCGCCGGCGTGTTGCTTGCGATCCTGTTTGGCACGCGCCGGGCGCAGCTTCACGCCTGGGAGACGGTGAAGGGGCCATTATGGATCGGTGTCGCGCTGGGACTGGGGGCGGCGGCCGGCCAGGCGATCGGCTCCATTATCGCAAGGCCGGTGATGGCGACCGGCATCGACCCTTTCGTGGCCTCGATGCTGCGTGTCGGCATCGCAGCGGTTTGCC
>NZ_JBFUKO010000701.1:0-2658 GCF_056400805.1 Aminobacter sp. P4_H6_2 | reverse complement strand
GTGCCACACCCTGCGACAAGCAGCCTCAAGCGCTCCAGGCGATGCTGCGGCCGGGCTCGCGGAAAGCGAAGCGCGCGAGGTGATCGTCGATCACTGACTTCGCGCGCGCCAATTGCTCGGCGTCTGGCGCGACCACTTGGATCGTCAAGGCGGTGTCGTCGGCGTCAAGTACGGCGTTGCCGAACGGAAAGTGGCACTCGCCATGGCGTTCGGCGTAGGTGACCTCGATCTTATGGGCGAAATGCTTGCACAGCTGGGTAAGGTATTTGGCACCGTGCTCGGTCTCGAACCGTCCTGTCGTTTCAACCATGTTGTTTTCTCCGTCGTTGACCTGCGCAGGCACCCTTGGATCGCCGCGCGTACGAATGGACGTAGTAGATCGCGCCAGCTGCCCCTAGTGAGCTGGCGTCTAACATTGTTGACTATTATAATCAAGAAAAGCCGGCCGCGAAGGCGGCGGACATGACCGACATGTCTCAGCCCTTGCGAAACGGGCAGTCCAGTGCCCGTGTGGAGAGCATCGGAAGGGCCCGGGTCAGTTCGCTTGTCGAAGTTCCAGCGCACAATTTCGCGAGGTGACGTCCTCATTGGCGGTGTCGCGCCGCCGGCACACCTGACGTATCAGGTGATGCTCGATTCGGCCGCGAAAACAGCAAGCGCGCTAGCCAGGTTACGACAAGGTTGGCGGCTATTGATTCCAGAAGGTTCGAAGCGTGGTCGGCGTGTGCATGTTGGCATAGAGATAGTGCCAAAACTCGGCGCGGCGCTCGTGCTCGATGGTCTTCCACACATCGTGAACCGCCACTTCGCCACACCAGTAGGCATAGACAAAAGGTGCCCGCAAATTGTGGTTCGGGAACGACAGGCGGCCCTTCACCGTCTCCAGGCTCTGAAACCCAGCTTCGGCGATGATCGGCGCGATGTCCTCAAGCCTCATGTTCTGGTCGTGCATCATCCAGGCCGCGTTGCAGCGCAGTGCGCTGCGCAACCGCTGCAAGGCGACGGCGAGCTCATCGGCTGGCGTGTCGACCCAATCGAGGAAGAACAGGCCATTGTCGGCGATGCCCTCAAACAGGGCGCTGCTTGCCGAACTCGTCACCACCTGCGCGCCGTCGAGCGGCATGCTGCCCTCAGTGACGTAGCGTTGCCGCAAAGCAAGATGCACAAGATGCCCGGGGAACGCCTCGTGGCACGCCAGATGCTTCAGCGCGTAAGGCGTGTAGGGAAAGTCCAGATTGAGCAAAAGCTGCCGTCCCGGGTAATCGCAATAGGCCGAAAACGGCACGTTCTCGACCGCCACCGGTTCGAGCCATTCCTGGCCCATGTCGTACATCAAGGCACTGGTGCGCCGGCGTGCCTCCTCGCCATAACCGCGCAGCACGTCGAGAACAGCACTTGGGGCGACACGATTGTCTTGTTCCCAGCGTCGAACGTCTTCCGTCAGCGAGGAACCGCGATAACCGAGCTCATCCAGCCTTTCCCGGATCGTGACCGCATAGCCATGCAGGATCGACTGGTTGACCATCTGCGTGTCGACCCCGAGCTGTCGGCGGACACGATCGGCGAAGGAAATCTGCTTTTCCTGAAACGTGATCAGCAGCGCTTGAAGCGAGTCGATCATTTCGCCGAGGTAGCTCAGCCGCAGCGCACTTTCAGCCTCCTGCGGCAAGCGGGCGTTCAGGTCGTGAAGCGCCTGAACCGCCTCGTCATAGCTCCGAAGGGTCACCGGCTCGATATCGGCTACAGCAACCGGAACAAGACCCTCGCGATCGAGGAAGCCGTCGCTTCGCGGCGTGTTGCGGTAGAGCTGGTCTATTCCCGCCGTGATCGCGGCCAGTTCTTTTCCCAACTGCATGACATGTCTCACAATCTGGTGGCGGGCACAGCGGCCGGGTTGAAACTAGAGAAGGCGGTTCTTGACGAACCGGCCATTGGCCATGATGGCGCTCAGATGCGCGCCGTCATCCTGAAGCAGCGCGATGTCGGTCAGCGGATCGCCGTCGACCACGAGCAGATCGGCAAAGGCACCCGCTGCGATCACGCCCACTTCCAGCTGGCAAAGCTCGGCGCCAACGATCGTCGCCGAGCGGATGATCTCGGCAGGCGTCAGCACCTTGGCGAGCAGCTCGAATTCCATGCAATGATATTTGCGCAGCTGCCCGAGCAGGTCGGAGCCGAAAGCCATGGGCAGGCCGGCGTCACGCATGATCTCAAGCGAGCGCAAGCCGCCTTGGCGCACCACCTCGATCTTGGCGAATTCAGCCTCGCCCAGGCCGAGTTCCTCGCCGTCGAGCGCCAGCGCGTCATAGGCAACCAGCGTTGGCACGGCGATGCAGCCTTTGTCAGCCGCAAGCCTGGCGGTCTCGGCGGTGATCAAGTTGCAATGCTCGAGCGAATGGACACCGAGCTCGACGACACGGCGGATCGCCGCGTCGGTGTAGACATGGGCCGAGTCATAGAGGCCGGCTTTCTCCGCCTCCTCGACGATCGCAGCCTGTTCATCTCTTGAAAACTGCAGCGTGTGGATCGGATCGTTCGGCGAGGACACGCCGCCATTGGCCATGACCTTGATTAAGCGCGCGCCGCCCTTGAACATTTCGCGCGTCACCCGGCGAACGTCGTCGACGCCGTCTACGAGAATACCCATCTACCCCACGC
>NZ_JBFUKO010000700.1:0-2659 GCF_056400805.1 Aminobacter sp. P4_H6_2 | reverse complement strand
GCGATGCATCGCACCTCGGCAAGCCCGCTACATCTTGCCTTCGCGGCTGACAACCATGCGAAGGTCAACGCGTTTCACAAGGCGGCCCTCGAAAATGGCGGCACCGACAATGGAATGCCCGGCCCGCGTGGACCGGAGCCGATGAATTATTACGGAGCCTATGTGCTCGACCCGGACGGCAACAATATCGAGGCCGGCTGTCGCAATTGATATTCCTCGCCTGCCCTCTACCTACACGCCGCTCTAACAGGCATCTTCCGGCATCGAACCCTTGAGGGGAATTGCATGCCGGAAACCGCGAATCTCATCGCCTTTGCCGCCATAGCACTCGGCATGGTGCTGACGCCTGGGCCGAACATGGTCTATCTGGTGTCGCGCTCGATCAGCCAGGGCTCCCGTGCCGGACTGATTTCGCTCGCCGGCGTCGCACTTGGTTTTGTCATCTACATGCTGTGCGCGGCCTTCGGCATCACTGCGCKGGTGCTCGCCGTGCCATACGCCTATGACGCGATCCGTTTTGCCGGCGCTGCCTATCTTCTGTGGCTCGCCTGGCAGGCCATCCGCCCCGGCGGGCGCTCGCCGTTCCATATCCGCGAACTGCCGAAGGATGGCACGCGCAAGCTGTTTGCCATGGGCTTGTTCACCAGCCTGCTCAACCCCAAGGTCGCGGTGCTTTACCTGTCGCTGCTGCCCCAGTTCATCGATCCGGCGGCCGGCAGCGTGCTGACCCAGTTGCTGATGCTCGGCATGATCCAGATCAGCATCAGCGTCTCGGTCAACGCGATGATCGCGCTGTCTGCAGGCTCGATCTCGCAGTTCCTCGCCCAAAACCCCGGCTGGCTCAAGATCCAGCGCTGGCTGATGGGTACGGTGCTCGCGGGACTTGCGGTGAAGATGGCAACCGAAGCCCAGCGCTGAGTTTCACTTGTTCACTCAAAGAAAAAGCCCGGCGCATTTGCCGGGCTTTTTTGTCTGTTCTCGCTGCGGCGAGATCGCCTGACTTTTGGCTCAGTGATCCATGGCCTTGACGATTTCTTCGGTCATCTTCTTGGCGTCGCCGAGCAGCATCATGGTGCCGTCCTTGTAGAACAGCGTGTTGTCGATGCCGGCGTAGCCGGARCCRAGGCWGCGCTTGACGAATAGGCAGGTGCGCGCCTTGTCGACGTCGAGGATCGGCATGCCGTAGATCGGCGAGTTCTTGTCGTCGCGCGCCGAGGGATTGGTGACGTCGTTGGCGCCGATGACATAAGCGACGTCGGCCTGGGCGAACTCCGAATTGATGTCTTCGAGCTCGAAGACCTCGTCGTAAGGCACGTTGGCCTCGGCCAAGAGCACGTTCATGTGGCCGGGCATGCGGCCRGCGACCGGGTGGATGGCGTATTTGACCTCGACGCCATTGGCCTTGAGCTTGTCGGTCATCTCGCGCAGCGCATGCTGGGCCTGGGCCACCGCCATGCCGTAGCCCGGCACGATGATGACCTTTTGCGCGTTCATCATCARGAAGGCGGCRTCGTCGGCCGARCCCTGCTTGACGGTGCGCTCGATGCCGTCGTCGGCRACMGCCGCGGTCTCGCCGCCGAAGCCGCCGAGGATGACCGAGATGAACGARCGGTTCATGCCCTTGCACATGATGTAGGACARGATCGCACCCGACGAGCCGACCAGC
This sequence comes from Aminobacter sp. P4_H6_2, assembly GCF_056400805.1. Taxonomy (NCBI): domain Bacteria; kingdom Pseudomonadati; phylum Pseudomonadota; class Alphaproteobacteria; order Hyphomicrobiales; family Phyllobacteriaceae; genus Aminobacter; species Aminobacter sp. P4_H6_2. The sequence goes on along the minus strand of NZ_JBFUKO010000700.1, from coordinate 993 downwards.
GCGCCGGTGATGATCAGCGCCAGGTTGCCRAGCGTGAAGCCGAGTGCCGCWGCCGCCCAACCCGAATAGGAGTTGAGCATCGAGACGACGACAGGCATGTCGGCGCCGCCGATCGGCACGATCAGCAGCACGCCGAGCACCAACGACACGGCCACGATCAGCCAGAACACCGTCGTCGACTGGGTCGTCACCAGCATGACGATCAAAACGACAAGGGCGATGCCGAGGGCCGCGTTGATGAAGTGGCGGCCGGGCAGCATGATCGGCTTGCCCGACATGCGGCCATCGAGCTTGAGGAAGGCGATGACCGAGCCGGTGAAGGTGATGGCGCCGATGGCGACACCCAGGCTCATCTCGACCAGCGCCTGGGCGTGGATGGCCCCGACGCTGCCGATGCCAAAGCTTTCCGGCGCATAGACGGCGGCTGCCGCGACCATCACGGCAGCCATGCCAACGAGGCTGTGGAAGGCTGCGACCAGCTGCGGCATCGAGGTCATGGCGATGCGGCGCGCGGTGACCGCACCAATGCCGCCGCCGATGGCGATGCCGAGCACGATCAGGCCGAGGCCGGCGGCCGACGGCTTGGCCAGCGCCAGCGTCGTCACGATGGCAATGCCCATGCCGATCATGCCGTAGGTATTGCCCTGACGCGAGGTGGTCGGATGCGACAGGCCRCGCAGCGCCAGGATGAACAGGATGCCGGAGACCAGGTAGAGGAAGGAAGCGAGGTTGAGGGTCACGTCACTTGTCCTTCTTCTTGTACATCGCCAGCATGCGCTGGGTGACGAGGAAGCCGCCGAAGATGTTGACCGAGGCGAGCACCAGGGCGATGAAGCCAAAGCCGGTGGCAAGCCCCGACGCGGCGATGCCGACGGCCAAAAGCGCGCCGACGACGATCACCGAGGAGATCGCGTTGGTCACCGCCATCAACGGCGTGTGCAAGGCCGGCGTCACCTGCCAGACAACGTAATAGCCAACGAAGATGGCGAGCAC
>NZ_JBFUKO010000699.1:0-2659 GCF_056400805.1 Aminobacter sp. P4_H6_2 | reverse complement strand
CGATAGGCATGATCGGATCGGGCAATGGGGAAACGGCATCGGCGCTCACGGAAACCTCGTCTGGAACGGTTGGTCGTGATGCCGAAGGTAGGGAGTTGCAGTAACCTTCGTAAATGAGATAACGTCTGGTAACTGAACTTTGGGGTTTCCTCGCAGGAACCTCCATGGAGCGCCCGATGGTCCTCGCCCGCCGCAACTCGACGGTTCCGCCGCTGCCCGATTGCGCATCGGCGGCCTGTCCGCTCCAACAGTGCATGGACCTTCTCGGCTGCGCGTGGACGCCTAACATCGTCTGGAAGCTGTCGGGGGAGCCTCGCCGCTTCAGCGAGCTGCGCAGCGACATTCCTAACATTTCCGCCAAGATGCTGAGCGCCCGGCTGAAAGACCTCGCGGAGAAGGGCGTAGTCGGGCGAACCGTCATCGACACCACGCCGCCCACGGTCGAATATGCGCTGACCGATCTCGGGCGCGAACTGCTGCCCGTCATCGAGGTTATCGAAAGCGTCGGCCGGAAGCTCGCCGGATCGGTCGCGGTTAATCGATGAATTGGCGCGTGTCGCGCAATTCCTGAAACCTGCACCACGTCCGCAGCGGCCCGGATTCCGGGCCGCGACGTGTCGCGAAAGTCTGTCGCACAAGTTTGACTTTCGCACCTGACTTTTGCGACAGAATTTTCTTTGAAAAATCAGCGCCGGTGATTTTGTCGCGAAAATCAGGATTTCCGCGACAAGGGAATGTCGCAGTAGGGGTGGGAAGGGGACTGGCCGCTATCGGGCCCGTAATGYAAGAAGCGGATGCCTGAGTTAGGGCACGGCTGTGATTGACGGTCCAAGATCGACCCAGCTCAGGATCTAGCGTTGAAAGGTGAGGTGGATGATGCCACTCTCTGCCGTTTCCGACTTGACCGTATATCCGGCCTCCAGGCCGCGCAGATCGTCCCAAAGGCGTATTCCCCGCCCCAGCAGAATTGGAGCGATGGCAACATGCAGGCGGTCCACAAGTCCGGCCTTCAGATAGTCACGCACCATGCTTGGTCCGCCGCCAATTCTCACATCCTTGCCATTTGCGATGGTTGCGGCTTGCTGGAGCGCCTGAGCCGGGGTGGCATCGATAAAGTGGAACGTGGTGCCACCGACCATTTCGATGGAGGGGCGAGGCTTGTGGGTCAGCACAAAGACCGGGCAGCGGAACGGAGGTTCGTCGCCCCACCACCCCTTCCAGTTCGGGTCATCAGGGAAGTTATGCAGGCCGAATTTACCGGCCCCCATGATTTCCGCGCCGATATTGTCGAAGTAATCCTGCGCATACCTATCGTCTATGCCAGTGGTGCCTTTGCCGCTGACGTCCTTGAGCACGCGCTCCTGGAATGTCCTGGTCGCGACGTAGGCACCGACAAGGCGCATCCAGTCTTCGCCAAATGGTTTTTCGGGGGTTTGGTCAGTGGTTGTCGCGAAGCCATCAAGCGAAATGATAAGATCAACACGAACGGCCATTAGAACGCTCCTTCTGAAAGTTTGAAGCCGCCTCGATATCTGGCGACCTTGATATTAAGGTGATTGCCTTTGTATTTTACGCCAAATAGAAAGGCAAGTACCTAATTATCATTGACCCATATCCTGATCCGTTCTAGCTGAGTCAAATGCCTCACCATTCTGCCCCACTCGATCTTGCCTTTCACGCTCTCAGCGACCCGACCCGCCGCGCGGTGGTGTCGCGGCTGGTCGAGGGCGAGCTGCCGGTAACCGCACTCGCCGAGCCATTCGACATGGCGCTGCCCTCCTTCGCCCAGCATCTCAAGGTACTGGAGGATTGCGGATTGATCGTCAGCGAGAAACGCGGGCGCAGCCGCTGGTGCCGGCTGGAGCTGGCGCGCTTCGCCGAGGCGGCAAACTGGATGGAAGCGGAGCGCCGACGCTGGGCCGAGCGGCTCGACCGGCTGGAAACTTATTTGGACAAGACGGAAGCGAACGACGATGGAAAAGCTGTTTGAAACCTGGTCGCTCGACCGTGAGATCGTGCTGGTCAAGGTGCTGAAGCACCCGCGGCATAAGGTCTTCGCCGCCTGGATGGACCCGGAAGCGCTGGCGCAATGGTATGGGCCGGCTGGCCTCAGCATCGAGAACCAGGAGGCCGATATCCGCGAGGGCGGGGAATGGCGCTTCGACATGGTGGGCGTATTCGAAGGCCAAAAGCAGCGCTTCGCCAATCTCATGCGCTTCTTGAAGATCGTTCCGAACGAGCTGATCGTGGTGGACTATGGTACCCCGGACCCCAACGACCCGGAGCGCTTCTACATGACGATTACCTTCGATGAGCAGACCGACGGCAAGACCGTGCTGACCATGCGCCAGCTTCACCCAAGCCGCGAACGTCGCCAGGTGGTCGTCGGTTTCGGCGCGGTGGAGTATGGGTTGCAGACGCTGGATGGCCTCGCCACTTGGCTGGATGGTTGAACGCTGCTCATCTGGAGGGTTGGTTCAGATCGATCGGCTCGCTCCAGCATTTCGTGTCGATCTTCTCCGCAGTTTGCAATCTCTTCGTTCCATCCCGGACCAATCGTTCCGCTTCCCAAATCCGAAATCATCGCCTCAGTGCAGCGGCACAATGGAAAGCCGTGGCGCTGGGCGTCTCGTGAGGAGCTCGACTTGGATCTCGTGCG
>NZ_JBFUKO010000698.1:0-2664 GCF_056400805.1 Aminobacter sp. P4_H6_2 | reverse complement strand
GTGATATCTGGATTGGCCTTCTCGAAATTCTCGATCAGCTGGTCCATCGCCTTGACGCGCGAGTCGAAGACATACTGCCAATATTCAATCTCGACGGCCTGGGCCGCATTGATTGCCAGCGTGCTGAATCCTGCGATCAGTCCGGCAAACAGGGTTGCTCTACGCATGTAAACCTCCATCTGCGCCCGCCGGAAAATCCGGGCTACGGGCGGTGATTATCCCCATGGACCGTGCCTCGCATGCAATCGAAGCCCCGGCCATCTCATGAATCCGATGCCGCCAGACGCGAGCGGATCACGCTCGACAAAAAACGGGCACCAGCAAAGCTGCGGATCCTCCCCGCACACTGCCTATACGCTTTCCTGCCGCACGCCATTTGTCAATAAGATAATTTACTTGAATTAATCTGTTGCGGGGTTCGGGGCTTCCGCGTTATCAATTTTGCAACTGAGGTCAGGATGAGCGAAATGGCGTTTCAGCCGGGCAGCACGCATCAGGTCACTTTGGGTAACAATCCCGAGCGCAGCCGCGACCATAACCGTCGCGTGGTGCTCGACGTCGTTCGCCGCAATGGCGCTTTGGGGCGCATGCATATCGCCAGGCTCACGCATCTCACAGCGCAGGCCATCGCCAATATCGTTGATGAGCTGGTCAGTGAAAACCTGTTGATGGAGACCGGGCGCCTGCGTTCGGGTCGCGGCCAGCCGCCAATCCAGTTCGCCGTCAACCCCGATGGCGCCATGACCATGGGCATCGAGATGGCCTCCGATCATATGGTGGCGACCGTGCTCGACCTGTCGGGGCAGCCGCGCTCCAGGCGAATCACGCCGGTCAACGATACCAGTCCGAGCCAGGTCATCGCCCATCTGCGAGCCGAACTCGACACCGTAAGGTCGACGTTCAAGTCACGGCTGCTCGGCATAGGCGTGGTCATGCCCGGCCCGTTCGAGATCGAAGGCATGACGTCGGTGGGTCCCACGACGCTGCCGGGATGGGCCAATATCGATGCAGCGAGCCTGCTCAGCGAGGCCTGCGGTGAGCCGGTCACGGTGGAAAACGACGCCAACGCCGCAGCCGTCGGAGAGCGCTTCTTCGGCGCTGGCCATGCGATCTCCAGCTTCTGCATGGTCTATTTTGGTGCCGGCCTCGGTCTTGGCATGATCCAGGACGGCACGCCGTTCCGTGGCGCCTTCGGTAATGCCGGCGAAATCGGCCATGTCGTCGTCGTCCCGCGCGGCAGGGCTTGCCCGTGTGGTCAAAGTGGCTGCCTCGAGCGCTACGCCTCGGTCCATGCGCTGCGTGAAAAGCTTTGCGACGCCGGCATGCCCGACTGCGATTTCGCCGACTTCGCGGAGCTCCATGCCAAGCGCCATCCGGTGCTTTTGGAGTGGATGGACGAGACCGCGACCTATCTCGCGCCCATGATCGCGATGATCGAAAACATCCTCGATCCCGAAACGGTGATCCTCGGCGGCATGCTGCCCGACGCGATCATCGACGAGCTGATCGAGAGGATGGGACCATTGCCGATCTCGGTCGCCAGCCGCAGGACCCGCGCCCTGCCCCGCGTCATGCGCGGCCAGACGGGGCAGTACACGGCGGCACTCGGTGCCGCTGCGCTGCCGCTGTTCGAGGTGGTCACGCCCAAGCTCGAAACAGCCGCCACCGCGCATACCGAATAGCAGACTGAAATACCGGAGGATCTAGATGCTGAGCGCTCGCGAACGTATTGAAAGACAAAAGGCTAACCCTTCGCTGGTCAGGCTTCACCGGTCACTCAGCCGTTTGAATTCCACCGTCACCATGATGAATACCGGCGCGCATCCCGACGACGAGCAGAGCGGCATGCTCGCCTGGTTCCGCCTCGGTCTCGGCATGCGCGTCATCGTCGCCTGCTCGACGCGTGGCGAAGGCGGGCAGAACTCGCTCGGACCCGAGCGTTTGGGTGTGCTCGGCATGATGCGCACGCGCGAGATGGAGGAGGCCGCGCGCGAGCTCGATGCCGACGTCGTCTGGCTCGGCCATGGCCCTGACGACGAGGTGCATGATTTCGGCTTCTCCAAGGACGGCGACCAGACCTTTACCCGCTGGGGCGAGATGCGCACTGTCGAGCGACTGGTGCGCGACTATCGCAGCGAACGGCCCGACATTGTCATCCCGACCTTCCTCGATGTCCCCGGCCAGCATGGCCATCACCGCGCCATGACCCGCGCCGCCGAAAAAGCGATCAAGCTTGCAGCGGACCCGGAAGCCTTCCCCGAGCATTTCAAGGAAGGCATGAGCCCCTGGCAGGTGGCGAAATATTACCTGCCAGCATGGTCCGGCGGCGGCGACACCTATGACGATGAAGTGCCGCCACCTGATGCCACCGTTGTTGTGGACGCACCCGGCCGTGAACCGGCGACTGGCGCGGAATATGACCGCATCGGCGAATGGTCGCGCTACTACCACGCCTCGCAGGGCATGGGTCATTGGCCTGACGTGCCGGAGACGCGCTGGCCTCTGCACCTGCTGCTCGCCGCGAACGGTACAAAGGTCGAGACATCGGTGCTCGACGCCCTSCCGGCAACGCTCGCGGCCTTGGCGGAGTCGAAAGACCTGTCTGGCGAAGCCGCGGTAGCCTTGGCCGCTGCCGCTGAGGCCCTTGGCCGCTGCCGCTGAGGC
>NZ_JBFUKO010000697.1:0-2668 GCF_056400805.1 Aminobacter sp. P4_H6_2 | reverse complement strand
GGCCATGCACGCCGAAGCGAATTTCAACCCGCAGGAGTTGATCGCACGGCTCGGCATCAAGGCCGATAGCGCCAACTACAGGCACATCTAGAGCCAAAAAGGCTCCAGAAACAGCAACGGCGACCTGTCGGGTCGCCGCTGATTTTTCAAGCCTTCCTGCGATCAGGCAAATGTGCCGTGGCAGTGCTTGTATTTCTTGCCCGAGCCGCAAGGGCAGGCTTCGTTGCGCGAAACCTTGCCCCAGGTCGAGGGATTGTTGGGGTCGCGGTCTTCGGCAGCAACAACGCGTGCATCCTCCAGCACGGCAACCGAACCTTCGCCGAAATCGTCCTCGCCGGTCGTGCCGTCGATATGATGACCGAACATTTCAGGCGCTTCCGGTGGCGGAGCATCGGCGGCCTGGCGCACCAGTTCGACGCGCATCAGCTGCGCGGTGACTGCCTGGCGCAGATTGCCAAGCATCGCCTGGAACAGTTCGAAGGCCTCGCCCTTGTATTCGTTGAGCGGATCGCGCTGGGCGTAACCACGGAAACCCACGACCGAGCGCAAATGGTCGAGATTGACCAGATGCTCGCGCCACAGATGGTCGATCGTCTGCAGCACGACCGAGCGTTCGACATAGGTCATGACGTCGGGACCGAAGCGCTCGGCGCGGTCGGCTGCTGCCTTGTTGACCTCTGTGGTGATGCGCTCGCGGATATCTTCGTCGGCGATGCCCTCTTCCTTGGCCCATTCTTCGATCGGCAGGTCGAGGTTGAGATACTGGATCACGCCTTCCTTGAGGCCGGTGACATCCCACTGCTCGGCATAGGCCGTCTCGGGAATGTGCTTGGTGACGAGATCGTCGATCACGTCCTGGCGCATTTCGCCGACGATCTCGGTCAGGCTTGTCGCGTCCATCAGCTCGAGGCGCTGCTCGAACACCACCTTGCGCTGGTCGTTCTGGACGTCGTCGTATTTGAGCAGGTTCTTGCGGATGTCGAAGTTGCGCGCCTCGACCTTCTTCTGGGCCTTCTCCAACGCCTTGTTGATCCAGGGGTGGATGATGGCCTCGTCGTCCTTGAGGCCGAGCTTCTGCAGCATTCCGTCCATGCGTTCGGAGCCGAAGATGCGCATCAAATCGTCCTGCAGCGACAGGAAGAATTTCGACCGGCCCGGATCGCCCTGGCGACCGGAGCGGCCACGCAGCTGGTTGTCGATGCGACGGCTTTCATGGCGTTCGGTGGCAAGCACGTAGAGGCCGCCGGCGGCCAGCGCCTTTTCCTTGAGGCGGGCCACATCCTCGCGGATCGCCTTTTCCTTGGCGTCGCGCTCGGGRCCGGCAGGCATGTCGGCCAGTTCCTCGGTAATGCGCATGTCGGCGTTGCCGCCGAGCTGGATGTCGGTGCCGCGGCCGGCCATGTTCGTGGCGATGGTGATGGCACCCGGCTTGCCGRCCTGGGCGACGATCGACGCTTCGCGTTCGTGGTGGCGGGCGTTCAGGACTTCAAAATTCTTGAAGCCATCCTTGCGCAGCCGCTCGGCGAGCTGCTCGGACTTCTCGATCGAGGTCGTGCCGACCAGGGTCGGCTGACCCTTGGTGTTGGCTTCCTTGATCTCGCGGACGATCGCCTTGTATTTCTCCTCGACCGTCCGATAGACCTCGTCGTCCTCGTCGAGGCGCCTGACGGGCACGTTGGTGGGAACTTCGGTGACGTCGAGATTGTAGATGTTGCCGAACTCTTCCGCTTCCGTCAGCGCCGTGCCGGTCATGCCGGCGAGCTTTTCGTACATGCGGAAGTAATTCTGGAAGGTGACCGACGCCAGCGTCTGGTTTTCCGGCTGGATCGCCACGTGTTCCTTGGCTTCGAGTGCCTGGTGCAGGCCTTCGGAGAAACGGCGACCCGGCATCATGCGGCCGGTGAACTCGTCGATGATGACGATTTCGTTGTCCTTGACGATGTAGTCCTTGTCCTTCTGGAACAGGCGGTGCGCCTTGAGCGCGTTGTTGACGTGGTGAACCAGGGCGACGTTTTCGATGTCGTAGAGCGACTCACCCTTGAGCAGCCCTGCATCGCGCAGCATGTTCTCCATCTTCTCGGTGCCTTCTTCGGTGAAGATGGCGGTCTTCTGCTTCTCGTCGACTTCGTAGTCGGTCGGAATCAGGTTGAGAAGGAAGGCGTCGACGGTGTTGTACATTTCCGAACGGTCTTCGAGCGGACCGGAAATGATCAGCGGCGTGCGGGCTTCGTCAACCAGGATCGAGTCGACTTCGTCGACGATCGCAAAGAAGTGACCGCGCTGCACCATCTGGGCGCGCTCATACTTCATGTTGTCGCGCAGATAGTCGAAGCCGAGTTCGTTGTTGGTGGCGTAGGTGATGTCGCAGGCATAGGCCGCGCGGCGCTCTTCGTCGGACAGGCCGTGGACGACGATGCCGACCGACAGGCCGAGGAACTTGTAGAGCCGGCCCATCCATTCGGCGTCGCGGCTGGCGAGGTAGTCGTTGACGGTAACGACGTGCACGCCCTTGCCGGTCAAGGCATTGAGATAGACGGGCAAGGTAGCGACCAGCGTCTTGCCTTCACCGGTACGCATCTCGGCGATGCCGCGACCGTGCAGCACCATGCCGCCGATCATCTGGACGTCGAAGGGACGCATGCCAAGCGCGCGTTTGGCACCTTCGCGC
>NZ_JBFUKO010000696.1:0-2671 GCF_056400805.1 Aminobacter sp. P4_H6_2 | reverse complement strand
CAACACGGTTGTCTTCCAATTTGGCCCCGATCACGACAAGCTGTTGGCGCTGGGCGGCGGCGCCTGGTTCTTCGGCATCGCCAATCCGGTGCTTTACATGATCGTGCTGGCGCTACTCACCGGCTTTGTCCTGCGCTGGACGAGATTTGGCCGCTACGTCTTTGCCATTGGCGGCAATGAGCACGCCGCGACACTAACAGGCGTCCCAGTACGAAAAATCAAGGTCGCGGTCTACATGATCTCGGCGCTCTCGGCTGGCATCGCCGGCATCATCCAGACAGGCTGGCTTGGTGCCGTCACCACCAATATCGGTGCTGGAATGGAACTTCAGGTCATTGCGGCCGCAGTCATCGGCGGCGCCAATCTTGCCGGCGGTGTCGGCACTGCCTTCGGCGCGATCATCGGCGCGGCATTGATCGAGGTGATCCGCAACAGTCTCGGCCTGCTCGGAATCAACGCCTTCTGGCAGGGCACCTTCATTGGAGGCGCCATCGTGCTTGCCGTGTTGTTCGACCGGATCCGCAATTTCCGTCTGAGCGAATAGGTCTGGGTGCCGATCCGTGCATCAGGATTACGGACCTGTGCTCAAGCCCCAGCAGAGATACTACGCGCCGTCACTTGTGGCATGGTATATTTCTACGCTGTTGCTGGGCCGTTGTATTGGGAAAGAACGACTGCCTCGGTTCGGTTGGTCGCATGCAGCTTTCGCATGATATGCGATATGTGTGATTTGACTGTATTCTGCGACWAGTTCAACTCGCTCGCTATCACCTTGTTCGACAGGCCCCGCAACAATGTTGCGAGCACTTGACGCTCTCGCTCCGTGAATGCGACGTCGGTCCGGCCGGCGATGGCGGGAAGATCAGGTGCCATCCCGTTCAGGGGCGATGGCGGCTGCAAGGCGAAGTTGTTTTCGGTTAGTATTGGCGCCGCGTTCGCGCAGTCCATTGGAACTGACCGTGGAAAGTAGAGACCCCCGGCCAATACCAGCCGAACCGCGGCCACAGCGATCTCGATGGAGGCGGAAACCGTAAGGTAACCTCTGACGCCATATCGGGTCACTTCGGAGATCATGGCATCGGAGATTGTTGCCTCATCGAGTTGCGTGAGAAGAACCAGAGGGACATCAGGAAGCAATTGATGAAGGTGGGCGAGACACTCAATCACGCGCCTATCCGTCATCACGCAGCCTTGTATATTGAGAGCGACGAGAGAGACCTGCTTCCCCACCATGCTAGCGTCAAAGCCGTGTCCAGTCTCGATTTCCAGGATGGCGAATTCTTGGAATTCGTTCCGAAGTATCCGAGCGAGACAACTTCGCGAAAGCGAATTGCAGTCGACGACGACTATGGAGGGACTTTCGTGAGCGAAGCCGTTTTGCTCGGCCGTAAACGAGATAGTCAATCGCTTCCCCGTTATTGCCGCCCAAGATCATATAATCGAATTAGTGGCAGCTAATCTACAACTAATTTCTCTTATGGTTAAAATGGTCGGATTTTATACAAATGCCCTGGAAATAGCCGGCTCCCGATAGCAAAGATTTCAATAACTTCTGGCAGCTTTTTCCCTAAGCTTCCTAAGCTAGGGCAAAGTCGGCTCGCACTATGATTTCCTGATCGACCGATGCGGTTTGCATCGCCTCCACATCCATCTCGATCTCGCCATTTCGGTCAGTGATGTCGACGATCGCATCTTGTGCTGCGTCAACGTCCTGAAGGACTTCAACGTCAAGCTTGATGACATAACGCTCTTGGAGTTCATCCTCGATGTCGATGTCAATATTGACGTCCTGATCCAGCTCTATGTCTTGTTGGACGTCGACAGTCCCCCCGATGGCCCCGTCGCTGATCCGCATGTCGACTGTAGTGTCCTGCTCTACTGCGATGGAGTCGCGCAGGAACACATCGACGTAGAGCACGCCCTTGTCGTCGTAGAAATCAATGTCGATCTGTGTGTCCTGGTCAATCCGCATGTCCTGATCCACCAAAATCGCGAAGCGCCCTTCACCATCGATGGTGAAGGAGATGTCCACGTCCTGGTCCATCATGAGGTCCTGATCGATGTGCAGTCGCGCCACGACCTCGCCGACATAGCCCTCGACGATGATGCTCGCGTCCTGGTCGACTTCCGCGACCTGTGTCACCCGAATGCTGTGACCACCATCGTCCGAGACGCGGTTTTCCTCTCCCGGCTCGCGGCTTGCAGCCTCGCCTCCATCGTTGCCCGGTTCGGGCTTCTCGCCCTGTGCCACCTCGTGATGAGCGTCAACGCGCCCAGCTTCCGAAGGGGAGGAGCCGGCAAGCTTCGTCGGATACAGGTCGCGAGGCAAGGATATGGCTATGACGTGAAATCCCTCGGCTTCTCTGCCGGACGTCTCCAGGCCATGGGATGCGACGACCGGCGATGCCGGTCCCTTGATCGGCAGTGGGGTGTGCTCGCCATCACCTTTGTGCTCAGCCGCAGGTGAATCTGCAGGCCGATACACGTTTGACGGAGAGGGCGAAGGTGGGAACCCTTCTGCATGGGCAGGGCCGCCACCCTCCTCCGACACGGCGCCAATGATTTCGCGCGGACCAGCGTCGAAGAGTGGCAACAGATCGCGCGTGCCCTTGTCGAAAGGGACCATCTGGTCTCAGTCCTCTCTGAAAGCCCGGTTGAAGCTGTCGAAAAC
>NZ_JBFUKO010000695.1:0-2673 GCF_056400805.1 Aminobacter sp. P4_H6_2 | reverse complement strand
CCACCATGGCGGCGAGCCGTGCCGGGCCCGATTTGCACGTTCCCCCGGTGCCGGTCCTATTGGTGTGACGCCCTCGCGGAGACATTCATGGCTCTATCCAAGGACCGAACGATTACCGAAGTCGAACGTGCGTTCAAGCGCTGCAGGGCCTCCCTGGCGATGGTCTTCGCGCTCAGCTTCTTCGTGAACCTCCTGGCCCTGACGGTYCCGCTCTACCTTCTGCACGTCTACGACCACGTCCTGTCGAGCCACAGTCTCGATACGCTCACGATGCTGACCCTGATCGTGATTGTGGCACTTGCTGTGCATGCCACGCTGGAGGCCCTGCGCCGGGCGATGCTCGTCAGGATTGGTATATGGCTCGACGATCGCGTCCGGCCATCGGTACTCATTGCAGCCGTGYAATCGGCCTTGCGCAACGATGCGGCCGCGGCCACCCAAGCCTGGCGCGACGTCAGCGGCTTGCGCTCCTTCTTTGGCGGCACCGCAAGCACCTCCCTGTTTGACCTTCCCTGGACACCAATTTTCATTCTCGCGATGATCCTCGTGCATCCGCTGCTCGGGACGATCGGCCTTGCCGCGTCGCTCATCCTGTTTGGGCTGGCAATGCTGAACGAGATGGTGACACGCAAGCCGTTCGCTCGTGCGAGCGCTGCCTGGGGCGAGAGCCAGCACCGGTTTGAAGCGCTGTTGCGCAATGTCGAGGCGATCAGCGCCATGGGCATGTTGCCGGGGGTCGCCCGCCTCCTGCGCAACGGTCAATCCGAAGCCAAGGAGGCTCAGCTCACCGCCGCAGCGCGCGCCAGCGTCATCCAGTCGCTTGCTCGCTTCGTGCGCCTTTTCGCCCAAGTCATTGTCATGGCATGTGCTGCCTGGCTGGTGATCTTGAACAGCGTCAGTCCCGGAGCAATTTTCGCAGCGTCGATCCTGCTTGGGCGCTCCCTGGCTCCGGTAGAAGGAGCCATCGGAACCTGGAAGGCCGTCACTGGCGTACGCCTGGGCTATGGCCGCCTGCGCAAGATCTTGGCAGGCGCGTCGCAGCCGCGAAAAGCCATGGAATTGCCGCGCCCCAATGGGCAGCTCTCCATCGAACAAGTGACGTTCGTGCCGCCCGGCGCGTCCACACCTGCCTTGAGGCGGGTAACCTTCCTGCTCAGCCCAGGAGAAGTGCTCGGCGTTGTAGGTCCCTCTGGTGCAGGAAAGTCGACACTTGGTCGCCTCATCGCCGGCACCATCGACCCCACTGCCGGGCATGTTCGTCTCGACAATGCCGACATGGCAATCTGGCTGGCCTCCGGGGGGCACCGCTACTTCGGCTATCTCCCACAGGATATCGAACTCTTCGGCGGCACGGTCAGGGAAAACATCGCCCGCCTGCAGGATGCAGCGCCCGATGATGTGATCGCAGCCGCCTCCATGGTGGGGCTGCATGAGACGATCATGCGGCTTCCCTTGGGCTACGAGACAGATATTGGCGAGAGCGGCACGAGGCTGTCGGGTGGGCAGCGTCAGCGGCTCGGCCTGGCGCGTGCATTCTTCGGCCATCCGCGCATCATCGTCCTGGACGAGCCGAACGCCAGTCTCGACGCCGAAGGCGAAGAGGCGTTGCGGGAAGCGATCCAGAACATGAAGGCGCGGGGATCAACGATCATCATCATTGCCCAGCGCCTTCAGATCCTGAGCCTGTCCGACAAGATCCTGGTACTGGACAACGGTATGATCAATGCCTTCGGCAACCGCCGCGACGTCGCCGGGAAGATCAAGAGTGGGCGGACCGCCATACCGGTCAGGCGCCCGCAGATCATCACTGCCCGCAAGAGCGTCAAGCAATTGGGACACAAGGGCTTCCCGCGATCGCCTGAGATGGCGAACGGGCATGCACCGGCTGGGGAAGCCGAAAGGGGTGGGGCATGAAACGCCATAAAAACCACACCAAGAAGGACACCAAAGCCACAAATGCGGCAGGCGACGGCGCGCCCCTCAAGCAGCAGCTCGCAAAGACGCGAGCCGGGCTTTCCAGCATCGCCGCCCGTCTTACTGCATCCACTGCCTTTACGCTGGCAACCGGTCGACGTGGCGGCCGGGCAGCCGCCGCCGCATGGGGTAACGTATCGGCACGCTTCGTCGTCACATCAAAGGAATGGTGCGCAGCCGGACAAAGCCGGGCCACGGCGGGCCTTGTAGCCGTAAAGTCGGCGACACGGAGGTCATTCGAGCGACATTATCCCCTCATCCCAGCTGCTGTTGCCGCTATGGGCGACTTTGCGACCAATTGCGGCGCAGGTTTCGGCAAGTCGCTGCGCTTGACCCGTAGTTCCCTCGAATCGTGGCTTTCGTGGTCATGGGATGGGCTCACTGTCCTCGCTGCAGAGTCTGCCTCGTCCCTGGCCAGCATGACGACAGCACTGTTCCACAGGCTTGCACGTCCGCTCGCAAGGCGCCGAGAAGAACGCCTCATAGACGCCTCGAACCGGGCCAGCATGCATGACCTTGCAGCAGCACCATTGCTGCCTGCGACGCCGTTCTATCGGCTGCGCTACCTCGCCACGAGCGCTTTCGCGATTGTTGGGGTGTTTGTCATTGGCTTCGGCGTCTGGTCGATATATGCGCCGCTCGAAAGTGCCGCCATTGCCGGGGGCGCCATTGAGGCTGAATCGAGCCGCAAGACTATCC
>NZ_JBFUKO010000694.1:0-2676 GCF_056400805.1 Aminobacter sp. P4_H6_2 | reverse complement strand
GCTCAAACCTGCAATCCCACCGCCAAGTATTCCGATTTCCATGCCGAAGCACTCCTGTTCGACTGGCCCAGACACGCCGTCTCTGGCCTTCAAGGAGCTCCACCCTAAACTCTGCCGCTTTTGAGAATTAGCATGCAAAAATGAGTGATGYTTGTATCTCAAGTGGGATAAAAGATGCGTAGCGCCCTCGATCTGAATGCCGTTCGTGTCTACGCAGCCGTCGTTGATGAGCAAAGCTTTTCCGGCGCTGCGCGCTTGCTTGGCCTGCCATCGTCTAACGTCAGCCGGCACATCGCCACACTGGAACGGAAGTTGGGCGTCCGGTTGCTGGAGCGTAGCACTCGCCACCTTCGCATGACGGAAGCTGGCAGGCTGCTCTACGAACGCGCAAAACCACTGCTCGATTCCTTACTTGCCACGGAGGAAGAGCTCAGCGTGGTGCAGCGCGAACTGCGGGGCCCTCTAAGGATGTGCATGCCAAACGAAGCGCCCAGGCTGCTAGCCCCTATCCTGGCCGAATTCTGCAGCCTTCATCCCGGTGTTGAACTGGAATGCGACACGCGCCTGACCGGCTTGGAGGTGCTCCGGGAAGACGTGGACCTCTCCATCGTCTTCCATCGTGGGCGCCAGGAGGACAGTGCTTTTATCACCCGCGAACTCGCTACGTTGCCGAGCATTGTGGTCGCGGCGCCTGCTCTGCTGGCCAAAACCGGGATACCGCGCCAAGTGCGGGAACTTAGATCCTTGCCTTGCATCACCACCGTGAGCGCATTGAAGGGCCATCCCTGGCAGTTTCTCGACACTGCGGGCGAAATCGTGAAGGTGCCTGTGCGTAGCAACTATCGTGTCAATAGCGGGGAACTGGCCATGGCTGGCGCGCGGCAGGGCATCGGCTTCGCAATACTCGCCGCCTCCCCATGTCAGGAAGATCTTGCCTCAGGCCGGTTGCAAGAAGTGCCGTTGGATCTTTGTCCTGCGCCACTGCAATTGCTTGGTGCGTACAGTCACCGGCATTCCGTGACTGCGCGGGTTCGTGCGTTGCTGGAATTCATACAGGTGCGGTTGAAAGAAGGGGGGAGCGRTTCAATTTGAACGTCGGCCCCCCCGTTCACATCAACGACAGCCGCCACGGCGCCCGACCCGCAATTGGAAAAGCTGCTCGGATCGATAAGGACTTCGGCGGGGTGGATCATCGGGCTTCTAGTGGTCTTGATCCTRGTGCTGATGACAAAGCAATGAGCCACGAAAACGACGACCCGACGACGAACTTCCTGCGCCAGCTGAGCTACTTCGAGAGCCAGGAGGCCATCTACAAGGAGGAGCTCGCGGACGCGCTCCTGGCCTTCAATAGGATCAAGATTTTCGTCAGCGACATGATCTTCTGCACCCTGTCGCAAGCGAAACGAGACGACCTACAGGGCAAGGCCATCAACAAGCAGTTCATGGCTCGCGTCGAAGCGCTGGAGTTGCTGCTCGTCAGCGTTCCGACTGCCCCGAGGGTCCCGCACGCCCGCCTCAAGAAGCTCGCAGACGAGCGCAATGCGTTTGCCCACGGTCACTTCTCCGCCGACGCCAATACCGGATAGATGGTCGTCCTCGGCAAGGGCAAGGCTACGCTGTGGAAGACGGAGAAAGTCCTGCCGTTTTTGGAAGAGTACTCGGCCGTGCGTCGGGAGCTGAGCGGGATCTAGGCTCACATCTTGTTCGCTGGCGAGCCGGTGGCTCTGCCGCTGGGAGCGTCAGCAACGCCGCTCTGGAGGCCTCAAATGTCTACAATCGGTCCCCGATTCGCCAACGGACCAATGTCTGCTTCTCAGACCCACGCCGACAAAGCCGCCAGACCGCTACCCACCCCTACTGCGACATTCCCTTGTCGCAAATATCCTGACTTTTGCCGCCACGTCAATGGCGAGGATTGGTGGCGATCCGACGTTCGCAGTAGTTGTCTATAGACAGACCCACACCGCCTCTCTTCACCCTAGCTGTTCGGATTTGAAAGCAAGAAACGGGTGGCCGCGCTCTCTTCATGGCACTATTCATGCACCTCGTCATTACCGTGGAAGCGAGGAAAATACGATGATCAACCGAGAAGAAGCACTTTCGTCGATGCAAATTCTTGAAAGAATGTTCCAGGCGGAAATGTCCTTTATGGCATCGGAGGCAAAGGACATCAGGATATTGGCGGACGCGTTCCATCCAGATGTCGTCGTGCACGAGCCGACATCACTCCCATACTCAGGCGACTGGAAAGGCTTGGACGGCATCGCCGGACTGATGCAACAAATGAACGGAGTATTCAGCAATATGGCTGTGGAAGATCTGAAGTGTTCCGGCTCTCCATCCAAGCTGTACGTCTCATGCACATTGAAAATGACATCCCGAGCAACTGGAGTTTCAATAGCACAGCCATTTGCAGAAATATTGAGGTTTGAGGACGGGCTGTTGATTGAGGGAACACCGTTCTATTTCGATACAACGGAAATTCAGTCTGCTCTGAAACACTCTGTCTCAACAAGCGACAGTGCGAACGCATATACCGTCCGGAGAAATGAATGTGTTGGCGGCCTTGCATAATCCAAGAGCTAGGTCGCGAATCCATAAACGCGAACGACTGAGACTGCCATCCGGTGGTGGTCTCGCTGAAACGGACCAAGCCGGTCAGTCATTGGCTGAAGG
>NZ_JBFUKO010000693.1:0-2690 GCF_056400805.1 Aminobacter sp. P4_H6_2 | reverse complement strand
GGTCGCCGGCCAACCAGACATGCAAGGATCAGGGGCCACTGACGCTTGAGCGCTCCAAGACGATTGACGAGGAGATTTCAGGTAAAGTCATCGACTTCCTCGACAGGAACGATCCGGAAAAGACCAAGAAGCCGTTCTTTGTCTGGTACAACCCGGCGCGCATGCACATCACGACGGTGTTGCCCGACAAATATCTGAACATGGTCGGTGAGACCGGCGGCAAGGACTGGGGCATCAACGAAGCCGGCATGAAGCAGATGGACGACAATATCGGCTACGTCTTGAAGAAGCTCGAGGAGATGGGAGAACTGGACAATACCATCGTCGTCTTCACCACCGACAACGGAGCCGAGACGATCACCTTCCCAGATGGCGGCACTACCCCCTTCAAGGGTGGCAAGCTCAGCACCTGGGAGGGYGGCATGCGTGCCCCGCTGGTCGTGCGCTGGCCCGGACACATCGARCCCGGCACGGTCAAGAACGACATCTTCGCCTCGCTTGACTGGCTGCCGACGCTCGTCGACATCGCCGGTGGCCCAAAGGGCGACGGGCTGAAAAAAGAGATCGAGGCTGGCAAGTATCCAGGGATCGTCAAGACCACGCTCGACGGGATCGATCAGCGTGAATTCCTGGAAGGCAAGTCGCCGTCCGCGCGCGACTCTTTCTTGTACTATTCCGGCAAGGAGCCATCGGCGGTTCGCTACAAGAACTGGAAGATGTATTTCGCAATGGTCTCCGACGACCCAGCTGGCTTCATCTCAGGCGTGCAACCCTACTCCTGGACGCAGGTCGTCAACATCAAGCGCGATCCGTTCGAGACCTCGGTCGGCCAACAGATCAAGACGCTGTTCGGAATGGCCGGCTCCATCGCCTCTCCGTCCACCGCCTATGTCTATGACTGGAACATCCTGCCCATAGGCCAGCAGTTGTGGCTAAGGCATCTCGAGACCTACATCGCCTATCCGCCGCTTCAGGACCCTGCAAGCTACAATCTGGAGCAGGTGATGCAGCAGGTCAAAGATATGAAGACAGGTCACGATTGACACACCCCGCCAAGGCCGGACGCCCCGTCACAGGGGCGTCCGATACCAAATCTTGCCCGGCAGTTCGGGCCCAACCACATCAACGATGGAGAGTTCAGATGCACGCATTCTCCAGGCTCGTTGGCGGAGCGTTCATAGGCCTTTGCGCATTTCTTGCGGCGGCATTGGCGCAGGCCCAGACCGATCCCCTGCCATCATGGAACGACACCGGCCCCAAGGCAGCCATCGTTGCCTTCGTCGAGAAAGTGACCAAGGCTGGCTCGCCGGACTTCGTTGCCGAGCCGGATCGCATCGCCGTCTTCGACAATGACGGTACATTGTGGGTCGAGCACCCGATGTATACCCAACTCGCCTTTGCGCTCGACCGCGTGAAGACAGAAGCGCCGTCGCATCCGGAATGGAAGACCACACAGCCGTTCAAGGCGGTGCTCGAAAGCGACATGAAGGCGCTCGCGGCAGGCGGCGAGAAGGGGCTGGTGGAACTCATCATGGCGACCCACRCCGGAATGACCAGCGACGAGTTCCARAAGATCGTCACCGACTGGATCGCAACCGCGCGTGATGGCCGGTTCAAGCGCCCCTACACCGARCTCGTCTACCAGCCGATGCTCGAACTGCTCGCCTATCTGCGYGCCAATGGCTTCAAGACTTTCATCGCTTCGGGCGGCGGCATCGAGTTCATGCGGCCATGGACCGARAAGGTTTATGGGGTGCCGGCAGAGCAGGTYRTTGGTTCGTCCATCAAGACGCAGTTCGAGATGAAAGATGGCACGCCTACGCTGTTTCGGCTGCCTGAGGTCAACTTCATMGACGACAAGGCTGGCAAGCCGTCCGGCATCAACGAGCAGATCGGCCGCCGTCCGATCGCCGCCTTCGGCAATTCCGATGGCGACCTCGAAATGCTGCAATGGACGACCTTGGGCAGCGGGAACGCCGGCCCGCGTTTCGGTCTCATCGTCCACCACACCGACGCCGAGCGGGAGTACGCCTACGACCGCAACACGGAGTTTGGCAAACTCGACGAAGCGCTCGATGCGGCTGCGGTGAACAATTGGACGGTYGTCGACATGAAGACGGACTGGAAGACCATCTTTCCGTTCGAACTGAAATARTGCCGAGTGGCAWWTAGCGAAAAAGCCGYCTCGCCGTAACAAGCGCAACGTYAGTCGTTGCTGACAGCTAAGTCAGTGAAGGCGGGGCAAAACGAAGGGGACGTCAATGGTTGATCTATCTCGAAAGGTATTTCTCAGCTGTGCCCTGGCGCTGATCCCGTTGGGTGCAAGTGCCCAGAATTCCGCGCAGATAGGCACGCTTWCATGCGATGTGTCTCGCGGCATCGGAATGTTCGTAGTTGAAAAGCAGACACTGTCGTGCGTCTTCCAGGACCGGGACGGCAAAGTCGAAAACTACRCMGGATCCATTGATCAGTTCGGCGTGGCSCTTGGGGAGGTTGGCTCGGGCCACCTGATCTGGGGTGTCGTCGCGACGGCCAGCGGCCTTCCSGCTGGWGCMTTGGCCGGTACCTATGCCGGGGTAGGCGCGAACGCCTCGTTCGGTGTCGGCGCAGGCGCCAATATTCTCGTCGGCGGGAGCGGCCGCGCGTTTTCGCTGCAGCCAATTGCCGTCGAAGGTCAGGAAGGCATCAAC
>NZ_JBFUKO010000692.1:0-2692 GCF_056400805.1 Aminobacter sp. P4_H6_2 | reverse complement strand
TTTCGCGCCTAGTTGTTGCAAATGGCATCCAACATCATCGACATCAGCTTGTCGCGGGCCTGAAGCTGCAAAGTGTTTGGCGGCTCCATCGCAAGCAGTTCATCAATGGACAGCCGCTTGTAAGGTGGACGCCCTGTGACGACATAAATGTACCGTCGCTCCCAATTGACGACGAGCTTCCAGATGGCCGTGTCATCCTCTGCCAGGACGGAAGTGATGGGCTTCACGTTGGACACCTCTCTGAAAAGCAGAGAATGCCCCTTCCAACCGAGAGCCGTCTATCGCCAGATTTGGCTATTGACGCCCGAAGGCAGGCCACTGTGACCGTTTCCCCTTGCGTCAGGGAATCATGTTAGCCTGACAGCGTTCCCAAAGGTGGCGGGGCTTTTTCAGCGTCTAAAGGCTGCTCGGCGTCGATCTTGTCAGAGATTGCTTTGTATTCGCCCAGTGCGTGGTGAAAGTCGGCCAATGCCGCCTGCAACGCTGAAGGGTTCCGCTTGGCGGTATCTATGTAATGATCTTGCGCGGCCACTACTTTGGCCAGCGCTTCAGACCATTTATCGAAGATTGGCTAGTTTTCACTTGCCATTTGCCGGGCCCCCCTATGCATCTGCCAATAGTGGAATACAGGCAGTGTGATGGCAAGTGGTATGTCAGTCGCACAATGGCCGTTTGACTTTTGGCCGCCACGGGGAGGACTGACATGGAGACCATCAACAAAGCCAAGGCAGCTGCCCTCCTGGTCTTCCTGCTCATCGTTGGCGGTATCACCAGATGYGTGAGCGACGCCGGCGCCTTCGAGCGGCTTCAGGCCTTCGACAAGGCAGCACTGTCGGTCGCTTACGGTGTGGTCTGCAAACTCGACACGTCCGAGTACACCAGCATCCAGGTCGCCGAAGCACTGCGGCTGTTGGGTAAGACCTACGAACAGGTCCAGGATGACCTGGAACGCCTGGCTGTCGTTCACATCGCGCGGCTACAAGAGAGTGACTCGATTGAGGAGCGCTGCGGCGAAATCACCCGCATCGTCACGCAGGCCGCCAACTGAATTGCAACGCGCTTCTCCATCCCCTTCGCCCCGCTGCCGAAAGGTGGAGGGCTYTTTYTGTTTATGGGAACCGGAWGGATCGAAGGACGTTGGGTCGSRCGGAGGAAATCCCATCGCGCCGCAATGGTGGKCTCCGTGGAGYGACTTAGCTATCCCTCATGGCAAGTCRCTCTAGCATAGGGCCTGTCGGCCGCCCGCTGGCAGGCCTTTTGGTTTCTAGGCAACAGTGGAGTATGGTTGGCGCGCGCCCACTGGTGTCTCGGCAGGTTTCAGAGGGCGGCAAGAACGGCCTGTCGAACCTGAACTCGGCGGGCCGTTTCTGCGGTCACGGCACCAATATCTCGGTCACCGTCGCATGCCGTAGCTTGCCCCGCCTGGTTCCGCCGCCGACGTAGATTTACCGGCGATTAACCTTGCTGCGCGACCATGGCTTGGCGGAAATGTACCAAGTCCCGCGTCCTAAGCCTGACCAATCAAGAGCCCCGTCACCATGCTATGAGTGGCGGGGTTTTTTGTATTCTGGGCCGGCCGGTCAAGGAAGTTAGATCGAGCACCGCCGGCGCATGCAAAGGGTGCATTTTTTCACGTTGCTTGGAACACTAGATTGAAGCCGGCGTTGTTAGTACGCAGCGTTCCCGATGCGCACACATCTRGGCTGCTGCAAAGACGGCCCGTTTAGGCTAATCGCCTGAGCGGGCCGTTTGCATTGCGTGGGGGGCGGTTGGCGAGGATGGCCGACGCTACACTCAGGTACACCCTGGCACGCTTCAAAATGGGGCCTGTCGGCTGGCGGGCTGGCAGGCCTTTAATTTTGGATGTGCCGGTGGCAGAATTGTTAGCGCGCGGCACTGCTGTCTGGTGGCACGGGCCAGAGCTGAGCAGGAACGGCCTGTCGAACCTTGCTCGGCAGGCCGTTTTCGTTATTAGCGCGTCGCGCCTGGCGGGCTCCGGGCTGGCTGGCGTCTGGCGAGGCCGGGATGCCGATGCCTTGAGAGGCTGCGTCAGCCAGAGACAGGCGTCTCGCAACTGTGTAACGTACATGCAGGCGATATCCGCCTCAGATCGGCTTCACCTCCAATGTTCCATCCCATCGCGAATGTCGAAGACGCTCAGACGTTGGCGCAGGCTATCGTCAATACGATCCCCGAGCCATTTCTCGTGCTTGACGAACAGTTCCTTGTGCTGGCGGCCAGTCGCTCTTTCTACCAGACATTCAAGGTCGATCCCGAACAGACACGGGGGGCGTTGCTCTTTGCCCTCGGTGATGGTCAGTGGGACATTCCCGCACTTCGTCTGCTCCTAGAAACAATCATCCCTGAGAAGACCGCGATGGATGGTTTCGAGGTGGCTTACGATTTCCCCAACGTGGGCCACCGCACGATGTTGCTCAATGCTCGAAAGGTCATCTACGACCACAGCAATGCCATCACCATCTTGCTCGCCTTCACCGACATAACGGCCCGCCGCGTGATCGAGTGCGAGAAAGAAGAGCTTCTGGGCCGAACCGAAGATCTGCTTCGCCAGAAGGATGTGCTTCTTCGCGAAATGGAGCACAGGGTTGCCAACAGCCTGCAGATCATCGCCAGCATATTGCTGATAAAGGCTCGCTCGGTCACTTCAGAGGAAACACGCCAGCATCTGAAG
>NZ_JBFUKO010000691.1:0-2699 GCF_056400805.1 Aminobacter sp. P4_H6_2 | reverse complement strand
GTCGCAACCAATGTGACGGTGACCATCGACACAGTGGAGATCACACCTGGCGACTACGTCATCTCGGACGGGTCGGGTGCGGTGTTCATTGCCGCCGACAAGGCGGAGAAGGTGATCCGGACGGCCGAGCGGATCGCGGCCAAGGAACGCCTGATGGTCGAGGCCCTGCTGACCGGCAAGCCGGTCTCCCAGGTGCTCGGCGCCGATTACGAAGACATGCTCGAGGCAATGCAATGACCGACCAGGCCCTAGAACGCGCCGGAAAACACGACTGCGCCACCCTGTCGGATGCGATGGACCGACTTGGCATCGAAGGCGTTTGCCGGGGCATCAAGCCGCGCGACCACAAGTTCAAGCTTGTCGGCCGCGCCTTCACCGTCCGCTATGTTCCCGTCGACGTGCTTGCGCCCGGCAATGTCGGCGACTTCATTGACGACCTGCCCGCTGGAACGGTCGTGGTGCTCGACAATCGCGGCCGCGAGGACTGCACCGTCTGGGGCGRCATCATGACCCAGCTGGCCAGCCATAAGGGGCTTGCCGGCACGGTCATCGACGGTGCCTGCCGCGACGTCGATCTCTGCCTCAAGCTCGGCTATCCGATCTACTCGCGCAGCTATTCGATGAAGACCGGCAAGGATCGCGTCCAGGTCGACGCCACCGGCATCACTGTCGAGATCGGCGGCGCGCTTGTCCGCCAGGGCGACATCCTGGTTGGCGACGCCGACGGCGTTGTCGTCATCCCGAGCGAGCGCGCCGGACAGGTTCTGGACCTCGCCGACGAGATCGCCACCGCCGAAAACGCCATCCGGCAAGCCATCACCGAAGGCATGTCGCTGCGCGATGCCCGCACCAAATTCCGCTATCACTCGCTGCAGACGCGCCAATCATGAAGAAGGTCATTCGCAACATCGAGCGCGCCGATAGCGCCACCATCGCCCGGCTGGCCAGGGCCGGCGTCGCCACCACACATGAGGCGTTCGGCCGAACCGGGCTGATGAGCTCTCGGATGCGGCCGATCTATCCAGGCGCCGCCATTGCCGGAAGTGCGGTCACCGTTTTGGTGCCGCCCGGCGACAACTGGATGATCCATGTGGCGATCGAGCTGATCAAGCCGGGCGACATCCTCGTCGTTGCGCCGTTTTCGCCTTCCGACGCCGGCTATTTCGGCGATCTGCTGGCGACCTCGGTCATGGCGCGCGGCGGCATCGGGCTGGTCATCGACGCCGGCGTCCGCGATATCCGCGATCTGACGCAGATGAAGTTCCCAGTTTGGTCGACGGCGATCTGCGCGCAAGGCACGGTCAAGGAGACGCTGGGTTCGGTGAACGTGCCGATCTCCTGCGCCGGCGCGGTCGTCAATCCCGGCGATGTCGTGGTCGCCGATGATGACGGCGTGGCCATCATCCCCCGCGAGATGGCTGAGAAGGTGGCGCATCTCTCCGAGCAGCGCATCGCCGAGGAAGAAGCCAAGCGTAGCGAACTCGCCAAGGGCGTCCTCAGCCTTGATCTCTTCAATTTGCGTGAGCGCCTGAAAGGCAAGGGCCTCGAATACTGACGCCCGCAGCAGCGTAGCACTCCAGTCAGCAATAGGTGAACTCATGAAAACTCAGGTCGGGATTATCGGCGCGGGGCCAGCCGGCCTGCTCGTAGCGCGGATTCTTCAGTTCAACGGCATCGACTCGGTCATCCTGGAACGGCGCACGCGGGAATATGTGCTAGGGCGCGTGCGCGCCGGCGTGCTTGAATCAGGCACCGTCGATACTCTCAGAACCTACGGCATGGGCGAACGCCTCAATCGTGAAGGCATTCCCATGCGCTCGATGCAGCTTTGCTGGGACAAGCAGAAGGCCGACATCTCGCTCGACGACGGCACCGGGCGTCACCTGACCACCTACGGTCAGCAAAAGATCGTCGAGGACCTGATCGTCCAGCGTGAGACCGATGGCCTGCCGGTCATATTTGAAGCCGCCGTGTCGAGGCTCGACGATATCGAGAACGCCCCACGTATCCATTACACCCACAATGGCGAAGACAAGGTGCTGGAGTGCCAGTTCATCGCCGGTTGCGACGGTTATCACGGCGTCAGCCGCAGGCACATTCCGGGCTCCGACGAACACGTGTTCCTGACCGACTATCCGTTTGCCTGGCTGGGCATCCTGGCAGAAGCGGCACCACTCGCTGCTCGTCGCGGCTTCGCCCATTCGACGCGCGGCCTGGCGGTGGCCTCCGCTCGCTCGGCCTCGATCGGCCGGCTCTACCTGCAGGTCGAACCCGATGCCGATCCCAATGCCATGAGCGATCAGCAGATCTGGGACGAACTCGATCTGCGCCTTGAGGATGGTACCAATGCACAGCTCAATCGCGGCGCGATCATCGAGCGCAGCGTTGCCCGTCTTCGCGGTTATGTCTGCGAAAAGATGCGCCACGGCCGGCTAGCCATTGCCGGGGACGCGGCCCATATCGTACCGCCGAGCGGCGGCAAGGGTCTGAACCTTGCGGTCGGCGACGCGCGCATCATGGCCGAAGCGATCCGACGTTTGCTGACAGCCAATGATTCAGGCCTGCTCGATAGCTATTCCGAAATGTGCCTGCGTCGCATCTGGCCGACGGTTCATTGGGCCTGCTCGATGTGCGAGGCCCTGCACATCTTCCCCGGTCAGTCGAGCTTCCAGATGCGCATGCAGTACCAGACGCTCAAC
>NZ_JBFUKO010000690.1:0-2703 GCF_056400805.1 Aminobacter sp. P4_H6_2 | reverse complement strand
GGCATCAAGGACTACTCCAACTGGCCAACGATCCCGCAGCTCTACGTCAAGGGCGAGTTCGTGGGCGGCTGCGACATCATCCGTGAGATGTTCCAGGCCGGCGAGTTGCAGTCGTTCCTTCAAGAGAAGGGCGTGAGCGTCAAGGGCGCCGCCTGATTTAAAAGTACCGGCTCCGGCCTGTTCCGGGGTCCATTTGTGGCAAATGCGCCGGCTTTCCGGCGCATTTCCGTTTGAATTGGATTCCTGATGGAACAGAAAGTCTCTCCGAGCGCCCAACCGGGCGTGTTTCCGATTCCGCGTTGGGAATTCATCGCGCTGGCCGCAGCGCTGATGGCGGTCAATGCGCTCGCCGTCGACATCATGTTGCCGGCGCTCCAGCAGATCGGGTCCAGCCTCAATGTCGAGAGTGAAAACCACCGCCAATATGTGATCACCGCCTATTTTGCGGGCCTGGCGCTGGCACTGCTTGCCTATGGCCCGGCCTCCGACCGGTTCGGCCGGCGCAAACCGCTGCTGTTTGGCCTCGGCATCTATATAATTGCTGCCTTTGCCGCAGCTTTCGCGCCAAGCTTCGAAACTTTGCTTTTGCTGCGCTTCGTCCAGGGAATCGGTGCGGCCTCGACGCGCGTGATCGCGGTCTCGGTGGTGCGCGACCGCTTCGGCGGACGGCAGATGGCCGAGATCATGTCGCTGATCTTCATGGTGTTCATGATCGTGCCGGTGCTAGCCCCCGGAATTGGCCAGATCGTCATGCTGTTTTCGGAATGGCACATGATCTTCATCGTCATGGCCGTGTCGGCGCTTGCCATCACCATGTGGGCGGCGATCCGCCTGCCCGAGACGATGCATCCGGAGGATCGCCGGCCGCTGTCGGTGCTGTCGATCGCCAGGGGCTTCCGCACCGTGCTCACCACGCGCATGTCGCTGTGGTACACGCTGGCGTCGATGACGATCTTCGGCGCGCTGTTCGGGTTCATCAACTCGGCACAGCAGGTCTATGTCGGCCTCTACGGGCTCGGCGTGTGGTTCCCGCTGGTCTTTGCGGCGATTGCCGGCATGATGTCGGTGTCATCGTTCCTCAACTCGCGCCTGGTCGTCAAGCTCGGCATGCGCAAGCTATCGCACGGCGCGCTGCTCGGCTTCCTCTTGGTGAGCGCGATCTGGCTCATCTGGTCGCTGACCGGACCCGTGCCGTTTGGGGCCTTCATCGTGCTATTTGCGCTGGCGATGTTCCAGTTCGGCTGGATCGGCTCGAACTTCAACTCCATCGCCATGGAGCCGCTCGGCCATATCGCGGGTACGGCCTCATCGGTGCAGGGCTTCATGCAGACGCTCGGTGGCGGACTGATCGGGGCCGCGATCGGCCAGTCCTTCGACGGCACGACAGTGCCATTGGCGATCGGCTTTTGCGGCGTTGCTGCGGTCGGCTTGGTGATGGTGCTGATTGCCGAGAAGGGAAAACTGTTCCACGGCCAGCATGACACGACACCGGTGCTGACAGACGCTCACTGAGCGCAGTCAGGCCCGAAAGCCGATTCTGGTTTTCGGGCCGGCGCTGCAGGTGGCTACAGACTCGTAAAATCGAACAGCTTGCGGTCGAGCAAATGCGAGGGCCGCGTATTGGAAAGCGCCCGCAGCATCGTGTCCTTGCGGCCCGGCATGCGCTTTTCAATGTCGTCCAGCATCGCCTTCATGGCGTTGCGCTGGAGCCCTTCCTGGCTGCCGCACAGGTCGCAGGGGATGATCGGGAACTTCATGCCATCGGCGAATTTGGCGAGGTCGGCCTCGGCGCACAGTGCAAGAGGCCTGAGCACCATGACGTCGCCCTCGTCATTCATCAGCTTGGGCGGCATGGCGGCAAGGCGGCCGCCATGGAACATGTTCATGAAGAAGGTTTCGAGGATGTCCTCGCGGTGGTGGCCGAGCACCAGGGCCGAGCAGCCCTCCTCACGCGCGATGCGGTAGAGGTGCCCTCGCCTCAGCCGCGAGCACAATGAACAATAGGTATTGCCCTCGGCGATCTTGTCGGTAACCACCGAATAGGTGTCGCGGTACTCGATGCGGTGGGCGATGCCATTGGCATTGAGGTAGTCGGGCAGCACGTTCTTGGGAAAGTTCGGCTGGCCCTGGTCGAGATTGCAGGCAAGCAGCTCGACCGGCAGCAGGCCGCGCCATTTGAGATCCATAAGCACCGCAAGCAGGCCGTAGGAATCCTTGCCTCCCGACAGCGCCACCAGCCAGCGCTCGCCCGGCTTGGCCATGGCGTAGTCCTCGATCGCCTGGCGGGTGAGCCGCAGCAACCGCTTGCGCAGCTTGTTGAACTCCACCGAGGACGGCGCGTCGCGATAGAGCGGGAATRCACCTTCGGCAGGCTCGGCCAGCGCATCTGCTTCGTGAATACCCATGAGGCCTTCCTTACACTCGGCATCGGCCGGGCCAGCGCCCGACTTGACCACTTGGAGCGCATATTTCGCATTATCGGCTGCGGTGCAAGGCGCTGAAGGAGCGTACAGCACCACGGACAAACGAAAAGAGCGGCCGTTTCCGGCCGCTCTCTGCAATTCGATGCTGATCCGGAGGGATTAGCGCGAATAGAATTCGACGACGAGGTTCGGTTCCATCTGCACTGCGTACGGAACGTCCGACAGGCCGGGAACGCGAGCGAAGGTCGCAACCATCTTGTTGTGATCGACTTCGATGTAG
>NZ_JBFUKO010000689.1:0-2705 GCF_056400805.1 Aminobacter sp. P4_H6_2 | reverse complement strand
GTAGTAGAGCTCGTGCGGGGTGCCCAGTTGGCGAATGTGACCAGCCTGCATCACGCAGATGCGGTCGGCCATGCCGATGGCTTCTTCCTGATCGTGGGTCACGAACAGAAAGGTGGTCTTGATTTCGCGCTGAATGGATTTCAGGAATTCCTGCATCTGGCGCCGCAGTTCGAGATCGAGCGCGGCAAGCGGTTCATCGAGCAGGATGAGGCGCGGCTGGCAGATCAGCGCGCGGGCCAACGCCACACGCTGGCGTTGGCCGCCGGAAAGCTGCGCGGGAAAGCGATCGGCAAAGCGCCCGAGTTGGACCAGCTCCAGAGCTTCCGCGACGCGACGAACGATCTCCTTGCGTGGCACATGGCGAACTGAAAGCCCATAGCCGACATTGCCGGAAACGGTCAGGTGCGGAAACAGCGCATAGTCCTGAAACACCGTGTTGAACGGACGCCGGTTGATCGGCATGCGGCTGATGTCTTCACCGTCCAGCCGGATTTCGCCTGATGTCAGGGGCTCCAATCCGCCGATGAGCCGCAGGACCGTGGTCTTGCCCGAACCCGATGGTCCCAGGACGGTCAGAAATTCGCCATCCCGGATCGAAAGATCTAAGTCGTGGAGCACGGGAACCGCGCCGTAGGACTTGGATACGGACCGCAATGTAAGCAGGTCGGGATTCTGGTTCATAAGTTGCTCTTGCGTAGATTTGGCGATGGTCCGGACATGTCCGGACCATCGGTGTTTCGAGTGCGCAAGTCAGAGATCAAGGTGTAGCCTTGACCTCGTTCCACATATCCGAACGCTTGAGCGGGTCTTCGACATTGTTGAGCCAGACCAGCTTGTCGTTGCCGCCGGCACTGCCGGTTTCAGTGACCGTATTGCCAAAGCCGGTACGTTCGGAGAGCTCACCACCGATCTTCTTGCTCAGCATGAAGTCGATCCACTTTTCGGCCGCGGCCTTGTCGCGAACGCCTTTGGAGATGACCCAGTTGTCGAGCCAGGCCAATGCGCCCTCGCTTGGATTGACATAGGCGACGTGGGCGCCAATGTCCTTGAGCGCCTTGACCTGCTGCTGGCCGTAATTGGCCCAAATCAGAGCAACGTCGTTGTTCTTGTAGATCTGCTGAGCTTCATCGGCGGTGGTGTAAAAGCTGAGCACGTTGCGCTTTAGGTCGACCAGCTTGGCCTTGACCGCCGCCAGTTGGTCGTCGCTGAGATTAAACGGATCCTTGTAACCGAGCGTCAGCGCCGTGAATGAGAAATTGTGCTCGCCATTGTCATAAGCCAGGATCTTGCCCTTGAATGCCGGATCCCAGAGTGCTCCCATCGACGTCGGCGCTGGCTTGACCTTGTCGGTGTCGTAGATCAGGCCGATCGAGTCGAAGCAGAACGGAATGCCGTATACCTTGCCATCGTTCATCACGCCGCCAACCGCCGCCAGATCGCGGAAGCGCGGCAGCACGTCCTTCTGGTTGGAGAGCTGCGCGACGTCGATCGGCGCGACAAGATCAGCCTTGATATAGCGCTGCAATTGGGCTGTGTTGACTGCGAAGACATCGAAGTCCTGGCCTTCGCTGCCCTTGATCTTGGCCCAGATTTCATCGTCGCTGCCGATAAAGACAACATCCACGCCTATGCCGGTGTCGGCGGTGAATTGCTTGACCCAATCAGCGTCTGCGTAACCGTCCCAGGCCAGGACCCGAAGGTTCTCGGCCAAGGCCGCCGATGCCATCAGGCCGATGCCCAATCCAACTGTCGCTATCCTTAGAAGCAGTCTTTTCAGTGCCATAACTAACCTCCCTTGATCATGCATGGTGAGCCGCAATTCGCAGGTCTTCCGCTGTCACAGCTGTGTGACGACGACCAATCCCTCGTCCGGCATAAGCTCCATCCGGTTGCGCAGTGGCTTGCCGAACTGCTGGGCTTGGATTTCATATTCGTCGCCGGGTGCCGTCTGGACGCCCGAGGCGTAGCTCATGACTGCCGCGCCGAAGAAATAAGCGTGCAGGTCGCCGGGCCTGCGGTTCATCGGGTAGCGGAAATGATAGTGCTCGAGATTGGCGATCGAGTGCGACATGTGCGCCTCGCCCGACAGAAATTCCTGCTCCCAGATCACRGCGCCGTTGCGCCGGATGCGAGAGTGGCCACGCACTTCGTCGGGCAGATCTCCAACCAGCAGTTCCGGGCCGATCGAACAGGACCTGAGCTTGGAATGGGCAAGATAGAGGTAGTTCTCCGCTTCCGTAACATGGTCGGAAAACTCGTTCCCAAGCGCATAGCCGATGCGATAGGGACTGCCATCGGGCCCAGTGAGATAGAGCCCGACAATTTCGGCTTCCTCGGCGCCAGCCCGGGCGAATGCAGGCAGCGGCAACGGTGAGCCGGGCGCAACGACACAGGTGCCGACACCCTTGAAGAACCACTCTGGCTGAACCCCGAACTGGCCGGCGGCGGGCTTGCCCCCTTCCAATCCCATGCGGAAAATCTTGAGGGAATCGGATTCCTCGGCATCCTCGCCATGGGTCAGGACGTGCATCTTGTCGCGCGCTGCTGCACTTCCCGTGTGGGTCAGGCCCGTGCCGGTGACAAGGAAGCGCGCTGGCTCGGGATGATCTACCGGGGCAAGCACCAGGCCGGCACGCAACAGCTCATCATAGTCAATCTGCTCGGCCGTCATGCGCTCCTCGACGAGCGTTGCAATGGATACGCCC
>NZ_JBFUKO010000688.1:0-2720 GCF_056400805.1 Aminobacter sp. P4_H6_2 | reverse complement strand
TCTATGTGCCGATCGGCTTCCAGGGCGGCCTGACCGGCGCGCTGTTCACCGAATTCGCCTTCACGCTGGTCGGCGCCGTCACCGTCTCGGCCATCATCGCGCTAACCTTGTCGCCGATGATGTGCTCGCGCATCCTGAAGGCCCGCGACCCCGAACGGCGCGGCTGGCAGGAGCGGCTGACCGAAACCATCGACCGCACCTTCGCGCGCATCCGCAACCGCTACGAGCGCTGGCTGCACGGCAGCCTCGGCTATCTCCCAGTGACAGCGACCTTTGCCTTCATCGTGCTCGGCAGCATCTATTTTCTCTATGCCGGGGCCAAGAGCGAGCTGGCGCCGCAGGAAGATGCCGGCATCATCATCTCGTCGTCGACGCCCGCACCCAATGCGACCCTGGAGCAGAAGCTGCTCTATTCCAGGCAGGTCTACGAGACCTTCGCCAAATATCCTGAGACCGCGCATGTGTTCCAGATCGACGCGCCGGGCACATCGATCGCCGGCATGGTGTTCACGCCGTGGGATCAGCGCAGCCGCACCACCAACCAGCTGCAGCCGGTCATCCAGCAGCAGCTCAACGGCATCGCCGGGGTTCGCGCCGCAGCCTTCCAGCTGCCGCCGCTGCCGGGCAGCCAAGGCCTTCCGATCCAGTTCGTGCTGAGCACGACGGACTCGTTTGTCCAACTCAACCAGGTGGCGCACGATTTCCTGCAGGAAGCCGTGAAAAGCGGCATGTTCATCTTCCTCGACAGCGACCTCAAGATCGACAACCCGCAGTCGGTCGTCCAGATCGACCGCAACAAGACCGCACAGCTCGGCCTGAAAATGAGCGATGTCGGCGCCGCACTCGGCGGCATGCTGGGCGGCGGCTACGTCAACTATTTCAGCCTCGCCGACCGCTCCTACAAGGTGATCCCGCAGGTCCAGCAGGGCAGCCGGCTCAACACGCAGCAGCTGATGAACTATTATGTGGGCGTCGTTAACGGCGTTCCGATCCCGCTGTCGGCCATTGCGACGATTTCCACCAAAACCATCCCCGAATCGATCAATCACTTCCAGCAGCTCAATAGTGCGACGATCCAGGGCGTCGCGGCGCCGGGCGTGGCGCAGGCCGACGCGCTGAAATTCCTGCAGGATCTTGCCAAACGCACACTGCCGCAGGGCTATTCGGTCGATTATGGCGGGCTGTCGCGGCAGTATATCCAGGAATCGTCGGGCTTCATCGCCACCTTCGGCTTCGCCCTGATCATCATCTATCTGGCGCTGGCTGCCCTGTTTGAGAGCTTTCGCGATCCCGTCATCATTCTCGTTTCAGTGCCCATGTCGATCGCCGGTGCGCTGATCTTCATCAATATTGGCATCGGCGGTGCCAGCCTGAACATCTACACCGAGGTCGGGCTGGTGACGCTGATGGGGCTGATCAGCAAGCACGGCATCCTGATTGTCGAGTTTGCCAACGACTTGCAGCAGCAGGGCAAGTCCAAGCGCGAGGCGATCGAGGAGGCCTGCGGAATCCGGCTGCGCCCGATCCTGATGACCACGGCTGCCATGGTTCTGGGCGTGGTGCCGCTTATCATGGCGTCGGGCGCCGGGGCGGTGTCGCGCTACAATATGGGCCTAGTCATTGCCAGCGGCCTGGCGATAGGCACCATGTTCACGCTGTTCGTCGTGCCTGCGGTCTACATGATGATCGCCGCCGACCATTCAAGGCATGCCGAGGCAGGGCAGGTGGCCGAGGCCGGGTGACGCCGACTGTGTCTACACCTCAAGGACAATGAGCTGCGGCCAGCGCTGCAAGGCGTCTCGGCCAGCGTCGGTGAGATCATAAACGCCCCGATCGACCCGGACGAACCAGCCATAGACATTGTCGAGCAGGATTTTGGGCGCGCGCGCGACGGCTTGGGTCAGGTCGCGCGGTCGTTTCGGCCCCTCGGCCAGCGCCACCGCGCATTTTAGCGCATCCTGGCGGTAAGCCGTCATGATCGGCGCGCGAGAACCGCCACCGACCACCGGGTCGCCTTGTCTGCGGCGATRCTCGTCGACCAGCCGCGAGCGCCGTTTCGTATCCCGCCTGGGCGCAAGCGCCACAGGGCTGAGCAACACCTCCACGCGCCCGTCTTCGAAAACGCCGAGCAGACCAAAGCCCAGCCGCCGGCACAGATTGCGGAACCGCTTGTCGCCCTCGCGGCCTTTGCCGCGCTGCGACATGCGCGCAGCAAGCCAGACCTCGTCGGCAGCCRCCGCGCGATCTACGCCTTGAAGGATCAGTTCGAGATTGAATTGCAGCTTCAATTCGCAGACCACCACGATCGGCGGCGCATCTGCACTCAGCGCCAGCAGGTCGCAGCCGCCGATCTCGCCCTTGACCTCGAAACCCAGGCCTTCGAGGAAGCGCTTGACCGGACTGTAGAGCGCTGTTTCAAGCAATCGGGTTTTCCTCAGCAAACATGGCCGTCCGTCAAATGCAGTGGCGGTGGCTCATGCCTATTGCATTTGCTGGTGGCCAGCCAACGACCACCACCAGCATTTGAAAGAATCATGGCGGATATCATGCGAGTGCAGTTGGATGAGTCGAGCCAAAGCTCAGCTATCTGCACCGACGATCTTCAAGCAAGTCGTGCTTGCGAAGAAGTTGCCGCTCTTGGCAATGCGGCAACCATGTCGAAGCTGCATCGAACAAGTTGACGCGGCGACTGGACCAGCGCTACAAGCGCGCCACAAAGG
>NZ_JBFUKO010000687.1:0-2723 GCF_056400805.1 Aminobacter sp. P4_H6_2 | reverse complement strand
CCTTCACCAAGCGGTCCTGAAGCGTCCGATTGGCGCGCTCGACACGACCTTTCGCCTGGCTCGAATTTGCGCAAAGAATCTCGATGTTTAGCTCTGAAAGCGCACGGCCGAACTGCGTCATGCCCTGGCCGCCCTTGGCATCCTTCTTGGTCACCCGGAACACCGAATGCTTGTCGGAATAAAAGGCAACGGGAGCACCATGGTCCTTCAAATAGAGTTCCAGTGCCGCAAAATAGCTGAAGGCGCTTTCCGAGCGCACAAAGCGCAACTGCATCAGCTTGCCCGTCGCATCGTCGATGAACCGTCGAGCTCCGCAAGCTTCTCCGCCGCCAGTGTCGGACCAAAGTCCGCATAGCGCTCTAGCACGATCGCCATGGCATAATCGCGCACGCCGTCACAAATCCGATTGTTCGATGGGCGGCCGATCGCCTTGTGTCGGATCGAGCCCGCGCCGCTCGTCTTCATCCGTTCCAGSAGCCGGCGCACCTGGCGCGGGCTCAGCGCCAGAACATGYGCTGCCGAAACGATCGTCGTCCGGCCGGCAACAACCTTCGACAAAACTTCGATCCGTTGCAGATCGCGCTCGCTCATCGCAATCAGTCCCATCCGCAATCTCCCGCGTCGTCAAAACGCGGGCAGAGTGACATTCTTACTTTGCAGAATCAGGACATTTTAACTTTGCGGTTGTGAGTTATCGTCGAAGCGCGACTTTGCAGCGGCTCAGGTTAGCCTGACCTGCTCGGGGCCGTCATCATCTTTTGGCGGAACACTTCAGACGGCGTCTTGAAGCCGAGGCATTTACGCGGCGTGGTATTGAGGCGGTCGCAAATGCCCTTCAGGTCGCTGTCGTTGACCGACAGCGGATCGAGGTCCCGCGGCAGCCATTTGCGAGCCCTGCGGTTGGTGTTTTCAACCGAACCTTTCTGCCACGGCGACTGCGGGTCGCAAAACCAGGTTTGCACGCCGAGCCCGGCCTGGAGATACGGCCAGTCGGTGAATTCGGTGCCGCGATCAAAGGTGATCGAACGGCGTGCGGCATGGGGAAGGGCGCTCAAGGTCTCGATCAGCCGGTCCATGATCGGCTTCGATTGCCGGTCGTTGTTGCGCAGGAACACCGCAAAGCGGCTGACCCGTTCAACCAATGATGTGACGTTGGCCTTGCCGAACTTCTTGCGGAATTGGATCAGGTCGCATTCCCAGTGACCAAGCTGCTTTCGCTCTCTGACGATGTCGGGGCGGTGCAGAATGCTGAGTTCTGGGCCGAATCTTCGGCCATGACGGCGCCGGGCATGGCGTGGCCGGCGGCGCGCCCGACGCTCGGGCAGATAATGCCACAGCTTCATCTCCTGGCCCTCGCTCGAATAGGCAAAGCGGTAGATCGTCTCGTGACAGACCCGCGTCGAACTTCTCTCGAACTGCAGTCGGCCAGCGATCTGCTCTGGCGACCAGCCATGCTTGATCCGCTCGATGATGGCCGATCGCAGGCGCGGAAACCGCACCAGCTTGCGATATCGGCTGCGGCGCTCTTTGGCCATACTGTCGGCCGTGACACAGAAATAGCCGGTCAGATCCGCCATCTCCGCGTCCTCGAAGATGTTCCGGCGCAACTCGCGGAAAATCGTCGAACGATGCCGGCCGAGCTTCTCGGCGATCACATCGACACTGACCCCAGCCTGACGCCAGCGGGCGATCTTGCGCCGCTCATCGAGATCAATCTGCGAGTAGGTGCGTTTCATCTGCGCTTCCTTGCTTACGATAACCCATTGGTATCGCTGCAAAGTCGCACTTCAAGGTAGAACCCACCCCGCTACATCAAATGTGGCGGCTAGGTTGGAATGTCCGCCCGGGCGCAAAGTAGAAATGTCACTTTCTGCCATGGCGCACGACAATCCGCCCCGATCTGACCGGCTGGTCCGGGTTGCAAGGGCAGATCGGGGCGGGTGAGAGACACCCATCGGCTTTAGCTTTCTCAGTTTCAATTATTGCGTTCCTGGTAGATGTTGCAGGCAGCTGAATGTGCAGGGGCAGGATCTCGCGGTGCTTCCGGAAATCAAGCTGATGGGTGATGTCGATGTAGCCGCGCTGTCGCCGCTGCTTCGCGGCATGACCAAGACTGTTTCCTACGCAGAGACCCAGGGAGGCATCGGCCTGACCGCGTCGGGGGCAATGAACCGCAAGTTCGTCCACTGGGCCGCTGTTCACTTCGATTGGCCCGGCTACACGTCGGACGACTTATACAGCATCAACAAGGTTCTCAACGAAGCCGATATGCCGCCGCTTTTGGTCGTCCGTGACATGGTCAAGTACTTGCGGCTTCTGCGGCGGCGAAAGGACGTACTGGTACCAACCCAACGCGGCCGAGACTTTCTGGCGAGACCGCAGGCCTTCTTCGATCTGATCGCGACGGATTATCTTTATGCTTATATCCATTACGGGCAGACGCAGGAGGCCGTCCGTAATCGGATGCGTTGGTGGCACGTCTTTCTCAATCTTATCAATATGAAAGCAGAAACGGGCTGTTCGTTGGACGACCTGGCGAACGAGCTATATCCGAGCGAATCGTACCCGGAGCCAGCAGAAATGACTGTCGAAACCTGGGCGGAAAGGTCGGCGCTCCGCTACGATATCATTCGACCGCTGTGCTGGCTGGGATTGCTGCACGAAGATCGCGAGGGGCTGACGATTTGGCAGGATGGAACCTACCACAAGACACCGTTGTGGCC
>NZ_JBFUKO010000686.1:0-2728 GCF_056400805.1 Aminobacter sp. P4_H6_2 | reverse complement strand
GTCCACGACAGCACCGCACCCGGCACCGCGTAGGGCCAGAACTCAGGCGGCAGGACTTCGGTGTGCCTGCGAGCTCGCTGCGCTTCCAGCAGGGCAGACAGCATAAGCCGCTGCACCTGCTCGGCGTAGGGAACGAAGTCTAACGGCACGTCAGCCATGAGCCGGCGGTTGCCGTGCAGAGCTTCCAAGTCCTGTCGGTAGAGCGGTGGTGCGGTCTTGGCGGCCCAGCCATCGGCCGGCGACGGGTAAGTTGCCGAAATGCCGTTGATGGTGTCTGACAGCCCGAAGAACGGCGTGAACGACTGCTCTTCGGTCGACAGGATGTCGCCGTCGGTAAAAGCGAACGTCGGCAGGTCAGGTGCGCCGAGATAGATGGAGTAGACGCCGCCAATCTCTGAAATGCGACCTTGGCACGATGTCAGGATTGCCTCGAGCGCAGACGCCAACGGCGCTTCGATCTGGATTTCGCCAGCCGAGCGATAGGTTGGCTCCGGGCCAGACGCGCCGCCGATGGTCGCGCGGCACTTGTTGATCTGGGCAATCCAGTTCGCCACTGGCAGACGGGCGGCAGCCAGCCCTTGCAGGCCATAGAACCACTTGTTGCCGAAGGTCAGACCGCGAAGCAGGTTGTAGGCCTGCACAGCCGGCAGATGATCGCCGTCGCCGCCCCATGTGCTTGGGGTGCTCCACCGCTGCGGTCCAACACCGCCAACGCTAGAATCGCGTGACGGGTCGTAGAGCTTGGTGCCGCTGACGACGAACTTGAATGACGGGATGCCGGAGAAAACGTTCTTCGTGACCTTCGCCGTCACGATGGCGTAGGCGACACCGCGCCCAACGCGCGTGCCGTCCCATTGCCGTTGTCCGTTCGAGGCAGAAGAGACAAGGAAAGGATCGGCAGCCGTCTGCGTGCCGTCGTAGAACTTGACCCAAAGGCTGTCGTGATACTCGTTGACGTTCCGGCCGTAGCCGGTGTCGGCGCCAAGTGTGCAGCGCTCGCCGTTCACCCAGACCTCGTCGAGGCTGGCGATGGGCAGATCCGCGAGTGCGATAACCTGCGTCAGGAACGCGTTCGGCGTGTCGTCGACATTGCCCCAGGTGTTGGCCCATACCAGCGAACCGGCTGTTGCCGTCCTGCCGAGAATGAACGACCTCGCAAGATCACCGCCCGCCTGAAGCGAACCGTTGATCGAGAATGTTGGGTCTTTGGCCTTGCCGGCTATCGACTGGGCAAGAAGGTTGAGGCCAATGCCGACCGCCGTCTTGAGGACAAAAGCCCCGATCGACGCACCCAGACCGCCAATGAATGTCGATACGGTGCCGACCACGGCGCCGATCGCTGAGAAGATAGCCATGATGTACCTTGGAAATGCGACCTGGAGGCCGGCGCTAGAGCGCTTTCAGGAAGTGCGTTTCGGCAGGTGCGTAGCCGCGCCGCCCGTAGAGACCAGAGACGTCATTGGTAGCTAGCGAGGCCATGCCGATGGTGACGCAGCCCTGCTCGCGCGCCCAAGCCTCGTAGGCATCGAGCATGCGAAGTGCGGAGCGTCCGCGAGCGGCAGGCGCGATGTACCAAACGGTTTCCTTGGCCCAGAGACCGGCACCGAATGGATGTTCGAAAGCACGCGCCATCAGAACGCCTTGGGCAGGTTCGCCTATGACCAACACGAGACCGTCGGCCAAGTGTTGCTTGAACAGCCGCTCAGCGTAGGCGGCTTGAAACGGGAAGGTGAAGCCAGCCGCTGCGTGGCTTTCCTTGAGCAGCCGAACGACAGCAAGCCGGTCGCCTTCGTTGGCGGTGCGAACCTGCATCAGAAGATGCCCAAGAACTTTTTGCGCTTCTTCTGGGTGGGAACCTGGCCTTTGACCGAGCCCCAGAAAATCTCCCATGCGTCAACCGTCGCGCTGTCCTTGAAGAAGGTATCTGACGCGCTGCGCAGCTTTTGCGTTTCGTGCGAGCGCGTGTCCGGGTTGGCGCGAGTCATCTCCTGGGTATGGCTGGCGCACATCAGCGTCACGCTGCCTTCTTCGTTTTCGGCGGGCGTGTTGATTTCGATCTTGTCTACAAAGCCGACAAATCGGCACTCGGCTGGAGCGACCATCTGGCGCGAGTCCGGATCGAACAGGCCGCGGTARATCTCCACCCTCGCCTGCTTGCAGTCATATTCGCGTACAAGCCGCTCGACCCGTTCGGCGACCTGGCTAAGYTGGATTTTGACAATCTGGACGGTCAGGTTCGACACGAGCGGAATGTCGTTGACCGCAACAAGAGTGCCGGACCCGAACCAGTCGCGCGTCACCTCAAGCCCYGTRTCGGGATGGATGACMGACGCCGACACRTTGCCRACGTCTGACCACATGCCRTCKGTCACAGGGCCGCCCGTCACGCGGTTGCGGGCAACGATCCATAGGAAGTCGCGGGCAACCAAGGCGCGCGCCTGTAGGGCCGCCAGGTTGGCGGCTGAGATATTGCGCATGAGGATTGGACTCCCGATGTGCCGTGTGGTTTTGATGCGGCCCAACAGCCGTCAGAACTCAAAGGCATTTTATGACTGAACCAGTACGCGAGATCGTTGTCTCGCCAACTTCGGGATACTTCACAAAGGACGGGATCACCGTCGAAGTCCAGATTTTTCAAATTGTCGGTCAGGAGGGTTGGATACTCGAAGTGGTATACAACGACGACATCCTCTACCATCTGGGAAGAACCCTTCGAGACCGACGCAGA
>NZ_JBFUKO010000685.1:0-2736 GCF_056400805.1 Aminobacter sp. P4_H6_2 | reverse complement strand
ACGTACCGGTACCAGCAGGATATTACCGCGCTTGAGAACGTTGAAGCCGACACCGGCAACGACATAGGCCGAACCCGCGACACCGCCATAACGATCGTAAAGATTGTTCACGTCATCGAGATTGTAGACCAGGATCATGGTGCGCGAGCCCTGCCCGCCGAAATCCCAGCCTAGCGAAGGCCCCTGCCAGTAGACCTTATGGTCGCCGGCATTCTTGGTGTAGAGCGTGCCTTCACCGTAGGTCAGGCCGCCGACAAAGGCGCCGGAACCCTCCTCGCCGAGGACATAGCCGTTCGGCAGACCGTAAGACGCGAAGACCTTTTCGACGACACTGGCGAGACCGCCCGAAGTCGAACCAAAAAAGCGATGGCCGGAATCAAGGATCTCCTGCGAGGTGTATTGCTGCGCGCGCGACGCAGATGTCGAAAATGCCAGAACGCCGACAAGGACGAACATCGCGGCAACAAGCCGGGCAAACGTCCGGCCATAGAATCGGGAAATCATGCTTCCAAATCTCCGTCTGGGAGCACACTCTCTCCGACGCCCCGGACCCGCTGCTGCTCTTGATTGGCGGCTGGCTGGTCCAACTCCGGCAAACTATGCCGTAATCCTTTTTCAACCATTAAACTGGCCTACGAAGATGGCGGATCGAAGGCATGCCCATGAGTGGGAAAGCCTTGATTTACGCAGAAAAGCAAGCATTTCACGCACCCTTTAGCTGCTGTTTCTTGCCGCATGAGGCGACGCTGTGTAACCAAGAGGACTGCAAGGCCAGCCCTGATTCGCCCAGCCGGGTGCCGTGGCCCCATTATTGTGGTTCAAGCCATTTGCCCGAGGGATGCCGTTCATGGCCGAATTGTTGACGCTTTCCGCTCCTGACCTTGCAGCACTGCTGTGCAGCCGGGTTTGCCACGACATCATCTCGCCGGTTGGCGCTATCAACAACGGTCTTGAGCTGCTCGACGAAGGCGGTGCCGACGAAGACGCCATGCGCCTC
This sequence comes from Aminobacter sp. P4_H6_2, assembly GCF_056400805.1. Classification (NCBI taxonomy): domain Bacteria; kingdom Pseudomonadati; phylum Pseudomonadota; class Alphaproteobacteria; order Hyphomicrobiales; family Phyllobacteriaceae; genus Aminobacter; species Aminobacter sp. P4_H6_2. The sequence goes on along the minus strand of NZ_JBFUKO010000685.1, from coordinate 1,739 downwards.
ATCCGCACCAGCGCCCGCAATGCCTCGGCACGTCTGCAGTTCGCGCGCATCGCCTTTGGTGCGGCCGGCTCGGCCGGCATGTTGATCGACACCGGCGACGCCGAATCGGTTGCATCAGCCTTTTTCAAGAACGAAAAGCCGGAACTGATCTGGAGTGGCGGCCGCGCGCTCTTGCCCAAGAACAAGGTCAAGCTGCTGCTTAACCTGCTCCTGGTCGCCCATGCCGCGATCCCGCGCGGCGGCAAGCTCAACGTCCTGCTTGAAAACGTGGATACGGCGCCGAAATTCACCCTGTCGGCCAGTGGCCCGATGCTGCGCGTGCCGCCGAAGTTCCTCGAACTGCATACCGGCCAAAGGCCGGAAGAGCCGATCGACGCCCATTCGGTGCAGCCCTACTACGCGTTGCTTCTGGCACGCGAGGCCGGCATGACGATCTCGATCCATGCAACGCCCGAAGAGATCCTGCTGACAGCCGAGTGATAGCACTCGACTTTCTGTATAGCTAAAGACCAGCTTAGGACGATCGCTAGGTCATGCCTGGTGATCGCTCATGACTTGGCTGATGTTTGCGAGCATATCAGCCAGACAATCGGCGTCGATCTGCCGGTACTCCACTGCCGGTCCTCAAAAACTTGAGACCAGCCAGCGAACGCTTGGCGCGCGGCAGAAAACATCCCTTTCCGCCGATATTTCCAAGTTTTTTRCCATCCGGGTTTTCGGCTTCTTTACGCAACAACGCTAGGGTCCAAGAAACACCCCGGCGCGTCTGGCGCGCTCGGCTCCCGAAAAGAGGAACGGGATATGAAGCGCTGCCTGTTCGTCGATGATTCGAGCGTCATTCGCAAAGTCGCCAAACGCATCCTGAACGGCCCGGACCTGGCTGTCGTCGAAGCCTCGACCGGTGCTGAGGGCCTCGACATGTGCGCCTATGACATGCCTGAAATCATCGTTGTCGACGGCGCATTGGAGGATATGACGCCGGCCGACTTCATCCGCCGCGTCCGCGCCATGGACGGCCGGGTCAAACCGCAGATCGCGATCTGCCTGACAGAGGTCGACATCGGCGCCATCATGCGCGCCAAGCGCGCCGGTGCGCAAGGCTATCTGCTGAAGCCGTTCACCCGGCCGCAACTGCTCGACCGCTTCCGCGCCTTCGACGTAGCCGCCTGAACCGGCCTGGCGCAGAGGTCCGGACAAAGGTCGGCGAAGCGCAAATCGCAAGCGCTCATTCGCATGCAATGCGCTCTGGAAAAAAGAAAACCCGGCACGGAGGCCGGGTTTGACTGAAGGTAGTGCAAGAAAATCAGGCGATTTCGCGAAGCTCTTCCGGCTCACGCAGCACATAGCCGCGTCCCCAGACTGTTTCGATGAAGCTCTGGCCGCCGGAAGCAGCGTCGAGCTTCTTGCGAAGCTTGCAGATGAAGACGTCGATGATCTTCAATTCCGGCTCGTCCATGCCACCATAGAGGTGGTTGAGGAACATTTCCTTGGTCAGCGTGGTGCCCTTGCGTAGCGAAAGCAGCTCCAGCATCTGGTATTCCTTGCCGGTCAGGTGCACGCGCTGGCCACCAACCTCGACGGTCTTGGCGTCGAGATTGACGATCAGCTCGCCGGTGATGATGACCGACTGGGCGTGGCCCTTCGAACGGCGGACGATCGCATGGATGCGCGCCACCAGCTCGTCCTTGTGGAACGGCTTGGTCATGTAGTCGTCGGCGCCGAAGCCGAGGCCGCGCACC
>NZ_JBFUKO010000684.1:0-2742 GCF_056400805.1 Aminobacter sp. P4_H6_2 | reverse complement strand
GGCTGTAGAGTGCCGTGAAGACCAAGATGCCGGCCAGCAGCGAATTGATCCGGAAACGCAGGTGCACCAATGCCGTCGCCGCACCCGCCCCGACACCGGCGAGCATCGCCACAACGGTTGCAAACAGTGGTGGATATCCCGCCAGCAAAAGTGTGGCACAGACGCAGCCGCCGAGTGGGAACGCACCTTCGCTCGTCAGGTCGGGAAAGCTCAGCAGCCGGAACGGGATCATGATGCCGAGCACCAGGAACGAATAGATGAGGCTTTGCGACAGCGTCACCGGCACGAGATTGAGGTAGGCGTGGATCACGTCCATTGGTCAGGTTCCGAGCAGCATGCGGTCGTTTTCTATTCTGAACTTTTCGACGAGGTCGGCAGGCGTGAGCGTTGCTTTTTCGGTGCCGCCGATGTCGTCGCGAATACGGCCGGCATCCATCATCACCAGCCGGTTACCGGTCTCAATCGCCTGGCGCATATTGTGGGTGACCATCAGCGTGGTGAGTGTCTGTTCGGCGACGATGCGCAGGGTCGTCGCCATGATCAGGTCGGCGGTGCGCGGGTCCAATGCCGCCGTATGCTCGTCGAGCAGCAGCAGTGAGGGGCGCGACAGTGATGCCATGATCAGGGACAGCGCCTGGCGTTGCCCGCCCGAGAGCTGAGCCACCGGTGTCGACAGACGGTCTTCCATGCCGAGCGACAGGCCGGCGAGCAGCGCCCGGTAGCGGTCGCGCTTACCGGCGTCGAGATGGAGCGCAAAACCCCGGCGCCGTCCGCGCTGCTCGGCCAGCGCCAGGTTTTCCTCGATGGTCATCGCCGCAGCGGTGCCGACCATCGGGTCCTGGAACACGCGCGAGATCATGCCTGCCCGACGGTGCGCCGCAAGACGGGTGATGTCGCGGCCATCCAGGGTGATCGAGCCACCGTCCGGCTCGATTGCGCCCGCTATGGTGTTGAGCAGCGTCGACTTACCGGCGCCGTTCGAGCCGATGATCACGACGAAGTCGCCGCGATTGAGCGCAAGGTCTAGCCCATCGAGCGCCGGCCTCGCGCCGGCGAGGCCGGCGTTGAACGTCTTGCGTAGCCCCGCGCAGACAAGCAGGGGCATGCCCACCGTTGTCACTTGATCAGCCATGGGCTGTCCTTGAGCGTTTCCGGAACCGTCAGGCCGACGGCTGCAAGGCCCTTGGGGCTGACATAGGCGTCGAAGTCTTCGCTTTTCGGAACATAGGGCGCGATGTCGGCCGGCTTCTCGCCCTTGAGGATTCGGTCGGCGATATCGGCGGCATGCTCGCCATTCTTGCGATAGGAGATGGCGTGGAAGCCGGCGAGCTGGTCCTTGAGGTCGGGGGCGTAGACCGAGTTGAACAGCGGCAGCTTGATGCGTTGCGCCACCTGCGCCACGACCGGCACCGAGGTCTGCACCACGTTGGACTGAATGAGGAAGATGGCATCCACCTGCCCGGCGAAGGTCTGGACACGCTGGGGCAGGTCGTTGGCATTGTCGACCGGCACGCCGACAACCTCGATCCCGGCCTTAGCGGCTGCCTTGTGGATTAGCTCCATGTTGGAGGTGTCGTTGTCTTCACCCGGGTTGAAAAGGGTTCCGACCTTCTTGACGCCCGGCACCACTTTTTTGAGATAGTCGAAGGAAGCGTCGAAATCCGGCAGCATCGACGCGCCTGAACTCCATGCCGAACCATGCTGCCAATCCGGCACAATGCCTGCCACGACCGGGTCCACGACCGCGCCGAACACGACGGGGATCGACTTGTCGGTAATGCCGCGCACCGCCGCCTGGTTGAGTCCGGTGGTAATGGCAAGGATGAGCGCCGGATGTTTGGCCTCCACCTGCTGCAGGATCTGCGGGACGAGGCTGCGGTCGAAATTGGCGTGCTGGAAGCCGTAGGTGACATTCTTGCCTTCGACGTAGCCCAATTCGGTCATCCGGGTCTTGAAGCCTTCGGCGACTTGATTGAGTGCTGGGTGTTCGCCGAAGCTGGCGATTTCGACCAGCTTCGGGTCAGCCAGGGCTGTGCCATTTGCGGCGGTGAGCAAGGCTGCGGCGACCAGCCACTTCATCAATTTCACGACACGCTCCTAAGGTTGGGATTACACGATGGAGGGACGCCAGTTCTGTTCGGCGACCCGCAGGAAATTCTCGCCCAGCACGCCAAGTATGGCGGTCTCTGAATAGCCATGGCGTTCCAGCGCCTCGACCAGCTCAGGCAGGACTTCGGGTTTGACATCGGCCCAGGGCGGACGCGGATAGCCGCGCAACGCCATCATCGGACCGGAATCGTAGAGCTTGGTCATGAAGGGCTGGTAGAAAACAGTGTCGAGGCCGAGGCCGACATGCTCGGGTCCGACGAGTTGGGCGATGTAGTCGATATGGCGCATGAGTGCCGAGACGTCCGATCGGTTGTCGTCGGTCAAAAAGGCGCCGATAGAGTTGATACCAATCACGCCACCACGCCTGGCAAGTGCCTTGATCTGAATGTCGTCGATGTTGCGTTCATGGTTCTTCAACGCACGGACGCTCGAATGTGAAAACACCACCGGCTTTTCGGATAGTTCGATGATGTCGAGCGAGGTGTTGACGCCGGCGTGACTTGCGTCAAGCATCATCCCGACGCGGTTCGCTTCAGCCACGAAGGCGCGGCCCAACATGGAAAGTCCTGCGTCAGAGGGCTCGTGGCAGCCGTCGCCAAGGGGGTTGCGGGTATTGTATGCCACGATCATCCA
>NZ_JBFUKO010000683.1:0-2743 GCF_056400805.1 Aminobacter sp. P4_H6_2 | reverse complement strand
GGTGCGGATGCCGATCTGGATCGAGCGGTCGGGATCGATGATGCCCTCTTTCACCGCCCTCCCGACGAAGGAACCGTGGTCGATGCGTTTGCCGTCGTCCGGCCAGGTGTCCTGGTGGGCGTCGAATTGTACCAGCGCCATTGGGCCGTGGACCGCGGCATGTGCCTTGAGCACCGGCCAGGTGACGAAATGGTCGCCGCCGAGCGTCAAAAGGAACCCGCCAGATTTCAGGATCTTCGCCGCCTCGCGTTCGATTGTCGCCGGCGTCTTTTGATGGTTGCCGCTGTCGAGCAGGCAGTCGCCATAGTCGACGACGGCGAGATCGTCGAACAGGTCGCGGTTGAAAGGATATTGCGGGTCGCAATCGAAGATCGCCGAGGCGCGGCGAATGGCCTGCGGGCCAAAGCGCGCGCCCGGCCGATTGGTGACCGCTGCATCGAAAGGAATGCCCCAGACCACCGCATCGGCGCCTGCAACGTTCTTGGAATACTTGCGTCGCATGAAAGACAGGGCCCCTGCATAGGTCGGATCACCCGAGCGGCCGGTGTTCGTCCGCGCGGTGAAGGCGTGATCGATCGATGAAGTGGGCATGGGCAGTCTCCGCAGTCGGTCTATCGGAATTCGAGGGGCAAGAACTACAGAAGCCGGCCGCAACATGCCAGCCCCGAGGTGCACTGCGTGTGCTGGCCGGCTTTCCCGAGCGTTCATGTCTCTGTCATCCGCCCTACATGCCCTTGTCATCGGTACTGCCTAACTCGTTGTCGCATCCTTCGGCCATGGAGCGATTCCCATGCGGGCAGTTCTGGCAGTCCTATTTCTTGTCTTTGGCGGCCCCTCAGTGGGGCATGCAGGAACGCGGGCCGAGCAGATCCTCGAGCGTTTCGACGATGCCAATCAGTGGCGTGACCACGTCATGGTGGTGGCCCATCGCGGCGGCGGGTTGGAGGCAGGCAAGGGGCTTTATCCCGAAAATTCCATCGCCTCGGTGCGCGGCGTCATCGCGCTTGGCGCGGAAATGGTCGAGATCGACATACGGCGCTCCAGGGATGGCGAACTGATCGTCATGCATGACAGCTGGCTCGACCGAACGACCAACTGCAAAGGCGAGGTGATTGCCCGCACGCTAGAAGAATTGCGTCACTGCCGCCTCGTCGTTGAGGGAACGGGCGAGGTGAGCAGCGAGCCGGTACCGACCTTGCGCGAAATGCTTGGCGTCACCAAGGGCAAGATCCTGGTCAATCTCGACAACAAGCTGGAAACCACCGATCTCGCGGACATGGTTGCCATAGCGCGCGACATGGGCATGGAGGAACAAGTTGTCGTGAAGGCGAACCTTTGGGATGCCGAACGCGTGGCGACGGTCAAGGAAACCATGCGTCGGGTTGGCCAGGGCTTTCAGTTCATGCCGATCATCGCCGACGATGCGGTGCGCGATGCCGGCTTCATCGAGGTAGCCAGCAAGGCGTTTTCCGCCCGCGCGGTCGAGATGATCACCTGGCGTGGCGATGCCGAGACGATGACAGTATCAGGCGGGCCACTGTTTTCGGCCAAGGTGAGGGCGGCTTCCATACGCGGCAATTGGCACATCTGGGTCGACACCCATGCCATCGTCAACAAGCCTGGCGGTTTCCTGTCCGGCGGGCGCGGCGACGAGCTTGCGGTTGCCGCAGGCTTTCCCGGACAAACCTTCGGCTTCTGGGCCGRGCGTGGCGCAACGATGATCCAGACTGACGAGCCCAAAGCAGCCATCCAATGGCTGGCTGCCAATGGCTATCGCGCGCCCTATGCGGACGTCGACGAGTCGGTTGCGGCGGCAATGGGGCAGGGCGCCCTTCGTCGGGGAAATGCGCCGACGAACCGAGATGCCACGCTATCAGTCGATTGACTGCCGGAGGGAGCGCCGTCGTTCCTTCATGTCGTATTTCGAGCCGCCGGCGCTCAATAGCTTTTTCGACAATTTCTTACAGCGGCTGTCAGCTTTCTTGGCGGCTTTCTTCTGGTCGGCGCCTTTGGCTATGGCCTTGTCGGCCGCCCGCTGCCAGCAGGTGTCGTAGTAGCCGGCGCGCTTCTGGAATTTGCTGTTCGGTGCTGCTTCGGCCACCGCCGAGGAGGCGGCGGTCAGGGCCGCCACAGTCGCAGCAAGCATGCGCAGCATGACCGTCTCCATCGCTGGTGCCACCCGACAGGTTGCAAGAGATCATACGGCATTGGTGCGCAGGCACAAAAAGAAAGGGGCCGGTTTGACCAGCCCCTTCCGAAATTCTGGAGAATGCAGTCTCGGCGCTTAGCGCTTGGAGAACTGGAAGCTCTTGCGGGCCTTGGCCTTGCCGTACTTCTTACGCTCGACGACACGGCTGTCGCGGGTCAGGAAGCCACCCTTCTTGAGCACGCCGCGCAGCGCCGGCTCGTAGTAGGTCAGCGCCTTGGAGATGCCGTGACGAACAGCACCGGCCTGGCCCGAAAGACCACCGCCGACGACGGTTGCGATGATGTCGTACTGGCCGACGCGGGCAGCTGCTACGAGCGGCTGGTTCAGGATCATCTGCAGCACGGGGCGCGCGAAGTATGCCGCGTATTCCTTGCCGTTGACGATGATCTTGCCGGTGCCCGGCTTCACCCAGACACGGGCGATGGCGTCCTTGCGCTTGCCAGTGGCATAAGCGCGGCCGCTCTTGTCGAGCTTCTGCACGTAAACCGGAGCGGCAGGCTGCACCGAAGCGGTCACGGTGCCGAGTTCTGCGAG
>NZ_JBFUKO010000682.1:0-2746 GCF_056400805.1 Aminobacter sp. P4_H6_2 | reverse complement strand
GAGTATGACGGCGCGCGCCTTGGCCGTTTCGCGCGCTACGGCATCGGCTTCCTATTGGCGACGGAAAGTCCATTCGGCATCGGCCCACTCCTCTTCGGCCAAATGTACGGTGAAGACACGCATAACATCTGGCTCAAGGCCTTGATGGACTATGGCTGGCTCGGCTTCGCCAGCTATCTGACACTGATTGTGTGGACGATCGCGGCGGGGTTCCGGATCCTGCTGCGTGACCGGCCGTGGCAGCCCTATCTGCTGTGCGCCTATGTCGTCTTCCTTGGCCATGTCGCCCTTGGCTCAGTGATCGATACCGACCACTGGCGCCACTTCTATCTGTTGCTCGGCCTGATCTGGGGCTCGATAGCCCTGGAAGCCCGTCATCAACGGGCCATGGCACATCACGCCCGCTGACTCGTCACCGCCACAGGCGTTGCGCACAACCCCCTGCTATTGTGAACGGTCCGGCACCCTTTTGCCGGCTCAACTCGGCGTGACTGCTTTGTGAATCAGAGTGACCGTCCAGCCCATGGAATTCGGAAAGGTAGGCGCCTATCTGAGGGTGGTAAGCGAAACAGCGAAATAAAAATCGCATCGCTAAGAAACATTGAAAGGACTACTAAAATGAAAAAGCTCATTCTCGCGGTATCTGCTGTTGCGTTCATGAGTGGCGCAGCTCTCGCTTCTGGCTCTGAAGGCGTTGTTGCCAAGTTCAATCCGGATGTTCGTGTAATTACTCTTGACAATGGCAGGAGCTATACCATCCCACGCCACATCGGCCTTCCGCAGGTCCAGGTTGGCGACAAGGTCTCCATCAACACCAAGAGCGACGATGCCGATCAGGTAACGTCCGTGCTGCGCGCGCTCTAAGCCGCGACCAAAACTGCGCTACACCGAAAGCCATGGGCTCCTCCCGCCCATGGCTTTTCGCGTTTTCGACGCCAAAGTCATACTCAGTTTTGAAGCTCTAGTGCCTCGAGTATGCGCATCAGCGACCAATTCACAACAAAGCGTGATCGTTTCGTGTGTCGAAGTGACCGGTCCGGGCGTAACTTTTTCGGACACATCCCGTTTCTCGAAAGGTCAGTGAGCGGAAGCCCCAGCTCTCACCCGTCCGCTTGGCCATCCCAAGGAGAAATGCCATGAGGAAACTTGCTCTTGCGGTTGCAGCAATCGTCCTGACGTCAGGCTCAGCATTTGCCGATGTCACCAATGGTGTTGTTTCCCGTTACAATCCCCAGGTTCGCGTCATCACGCTGCAGAACGGTCAAAGCTATACCGTTCCCCGTTGGGTGCCGCTGCCTGCCATCCAAGTCGGCCAAAATGTCACCATCACGTCCCGGGACGATGGTGGAGATGTGACCAGTGTCTTGACCGGTTCACTTTGGCAAAGGCGATAGGCACCGACTACCGGCAGGCCCCAGGGGCCACCGCAACCAAAGGCCCGATTTCATCCCGACCTACACCAAAGCCATGGACGGCAACGTTCATGGCCTTTTTTATTCTGCGGAGAATCTAACACAAGAAACCGTGAATGATTTGTGTAGTGAGTTTACCAACCTCCATGTAACCAACGCCGCTGCCAAACGTTATCCCGTAGTCAAAGCAATGGAAACTTCCAACAAACCCTTGCTTGTAATAGCTGAATGCAGGAGAAGTAATATGAAAAAGCTCATCCTTGCTGCTGCAGCGCTTACCCTCATGTCGGGCGCCGCACTTGCCACCGAGATCGACGGCGTCGTCGCGAAGTTCAACCCCGCGGTTCGCGTCATCACGCTCACCAATGGCGAAAGCTATACTATTCCGCGCGACGTCGCGATCCCGCCGCAACTGGCTCCCGGCAAGCGGGTGGCAATCGACGAGCATGACAATGGCGCGAAGATCGAATCCGTGTTGGTGCGGTCCTACATGTAATGCAGCAGACACGCCCCAGCAGAAAATCACGCCATGGGCGCAACCGCGCCCGTGGCGTTTCTTGCAGTAGGCAGGACGTGCTTACCGACAGGTGCCGACCGACTTTGACGGCAGAACCTGCCGGCTGGCTGGTTCGCTTTCAGTCGATCGTTAGGGGAAGGGATAAAATGGTCGGAGTGGCCGGATTCGAACCGACGACCCCTTGACCCCCAGTCAAGTGCGCTACCGGGCTGCGCTACACTCCGGACCGAGGGGAGCCATATATATTCAGGGGTTGCGGCGCAAGAGCTAAATCGAGCCTTGAGAACAGAAGCCGATCATTTGCGGCAATGTGGGGCCAACCCAGACGAAAAGTCCCACAGAAAGTCCCACAGTGTTCCCTAGCCGTTCTGTGGACAACAACCTTCCCTATCGCGTCCGAATCATTTCTCCAATGTGAAACTATGCCGGCTTCGCCGGCTCATCCTTGGAGGCGTAATGGGTCGAGATGGCAGGGCTGGCGTCTGATGCTTTGGTGCAAGGATATCTGGAACTATCTTTCATCCCGATTTCGACCGCTTCAGGGGAGACAAGGAATGAATCAGGCCAGCAATCAATGGGGTGTCGAACTCAGCGGTGCCGACGAGGACAAAAAAGTCTGGGCGTTGTTGCTGAAGCCGCCGTTTGATCCTTTTGTCGAGGAGGTCAAGGACGAACGCGGCGATTTTCTCGTCTTGCGATCCACGAACTTTGACGGGATCGTTAGTAGCCACGAGGTCCACAAACTCGGTAAGGAGCTGTTCAGCACGCTGAACGTGGTGATCTCTACGGACGCTGACACCGACCCCATAGCGTATGG
>NZ_JBFUKO010000681.1:0-2749 GCF_056400805.1 Aminobacter sp. P4_H6_2 | reverse complement strand
ACCGAAGACAAGCAGAACCTCTGCGAGTTGGGCGAATACACGATCCACGAATAAGATCTGGCCACGACTAAGATCTGGCGAAATTCCGCCAACGAAGACTTGTTCGGGCCGGCAAAAACCGGCCCGACTATGACTGCCACAAAATGGTGATTGGTGCCTGATAGCCGCTGCCGCTATAGCGGCCTAAACATCGGTGGAGCGGCATTAAATGGCATTGGACGTCGGTTATCTCAGCGCATTGGGGGCAGGAGCCCTATCTTTCCTGTCGCCTTGCGTACTGCCGCTAGTGCCACCTTATCTCTGCTACATGGCCGGCGTTTCGGTCGACGACTTCAAGGCTGAGGGCGCAACGGCGACCGTTTCGCGTGCCCGGGGCCCCCTGCTTGCCGCATCCGCCTCCTTCGTACTCGGCTTTACCACAGTGTTCGTTGCGCTCGGCGCCGGAGCCTCGACCATCGGTCAGTTGCTGCGCACATGGCAGGAGCCGCTGGCCATGGCGGCGGGCGTGCTCATCATCCTGATGGGCCTCAATTTCCTCGGCATATTGCGCATCCCGCTTCTGTCGCGCGAGGCGCGCTTCCAGTCGCAGGGCAAGCCAGCAAGCAACCTCGCCGCCTATCTCATGGGTCTCGCCTTCGCCTTTGGCTGGACGCCGTGCATCGGGCCGGTGCTGGGGCCGATCCTGACGCTGGCCGGCGGGCGTGAAACGGTGGGTGAGGGCGCGTTGCTCCTGGCCGTTTATTCACTCGGCCTGGGCATTCCCTTCCTGATCGCCGCCATGTTCTCCGGCGCTTTCATGCGCTTCCTCTCCAAGTTCAAGGTACATCTCGGCAAGGTCGAAAAGGCGATCGGCGCGCTTTTGGTGGTGGCCGGAGTGCTTTTCCTGACCGGCGGCGTGCAGGCCGCGTCCTACTGGCTGCTTGAACGCTTCCCTGTACTCGGGCAACTCGGGTAGCTCCAAGAAACGGCCCCATTCCGTCTGCATTGGAGGCGATTGCCAGCAATGCTAGAAAGGTGGCCGATTCCAGCCGCCTTTTGCAAACCCGGACGACGCCATGACATCGAGAACCTGCCTGTCGATCATCCTTGCCGCCGGCGAGGGCACACGCATGAAAAGCAGCCAGGCCAAGGTGCTGCACAAGATCGCTGGCCTGCCGATGGYGGCGCATGTCGCCAAGACAGCCGAGGCAGCGGGAGCTGACGGCATCGCGCTGGTGGTCGGTCATGGCGGCGACGAGGTGAGGAAGGCAGCCGAAACATTTGCCCCGAAAGCCGAAATCTTCGTCCAGGCTGAGCGGCTGGGCACGGCACATGCGGTGCTGGCGGCACGCGCGGCGATCGCCAAGGGCCATGACGACATCCTGGTGATGTTCGGCGACACGCCCCTGGTCGAGGCCGATTCGCTGGCTTTGGCGCGGGCAAAGCTCGCTGAAGGCGCTGCTGTCGTTGTGATCGGCTTTCGTCCGCCGAATCCAGCAGGCTATGGTCGCCTGATCGAGAGGGCCGGCAAGCTGGTGGCGATCCGCGAGGACAAGGATTGCAGCGACGAAGAGCGCAAGATCGGCTTCTGCAATGCCGGTTTGATGGCGATTTCGAGCGCGCACGCCCTCAAGCTGCTCGACCAGGTCGGCAACGCCAATGCCAAGGGTGAGTTCTATCTCACCGACATCGTCGAGATCGCCGACAGAGCCGACCTGACGGTGGTGGCGACCGAGGCCAGCTTTGAAAGCGTCTTGGGCATCAACAACCGTGCCGAGCTGGCCGAAGCGGAAGGCATCTGGCAGAAACGCCGGCGCCGCGCGGCGATGCTCGACGGTGCGACGCTGATCGCGCCTGAGACTGTATATTTCTCGCACGACACCGAGATCGGCTCGGACGTTGTGGTCGAGCCGAATGTCTGGTTCGGCCCGAACGTTACGATCGCCGATGGTGCGACGGTCCATGCGTTTTGCCATCTGGAGGGAGCAAATGTTGGCCCGCGTGCCGAGATCGGGCCGTTCGTACGGCTGCGGCCAGGCGCGGAACTGCACGAAAAAGCCAAGGTCGGCAATTTCTGCGAGGTCAAGAAGGCGACGATCGAAAAGGGTGCCAAGGTCAACCACCTGACCTATATCGGCGACGCGCGCGTTGGTGCTGGCGCCAACATCGGCGCGGGCACGGTCACCTGCAACTATGACGGCTACTCGAAGTTCTTCACCGACATCGGCGAGGGCGCCTTCGTCGGCTCCAACACGTCGCTGGTGGCACCGATCGCCATCGGCGCGCGGGCCTATATCGCATCGGGCAGCGTCATCACCGACGAGGTGCCGGAAGATTCGCTGGCCTTTGGCCGCGCGCGGCAGAAGACAATGCCCGGCAAGGGCAAGGAATTGCGCGAGCGCTTCGCTTCAGCGGCGGCAGCGAAGAAGGCCGGCACGAAGTAACCGCATTTCAATCCTAGCGTGCCATTGTGGTCCATCCTGACGAACTGGATGGCTGATACGCAGCGAAACGGAATGTGACTTCCGCTTGTTCGTTGTGCTGCCTAAAAGGCCGACAGGGCTTTTGAGGGATTGGACGGGGCGAGATCATGTGCGGAATTGTCGGAATTGTCGGCCAGACGCCGGTTGCACCGTTGATCGTCGATGCGCTGAAGCGGCTGGAATATCGTGGTTATGATTCCGCCGGTGTCGCCACCATCGAGAACGGCGAACTGGCGCGCCGCCGCGCCGAAGGCAAGCTGATCAATCTCGAGCGACGACTGAAAGCC
>NZ_JBFUKO010000680.1:0-2764 GCF_056400805.1 Aminobacter sp. P4_H6_2 | reverse complement strand
GCGTGGTGAAGTCGCGCTTCTGGAACATGTAAAAGAGGTCGTACACGATCTTGTTGTTCATCGTGCCGCCAAACTGCGGGTGAGGGTGCAGTATGATGGCGATCGGCGCGTTCTTTTCCTTGGACGGCTGATAACGACCTTCCAGGCGACCCGCCGGACCGGTGAAAATGACCTCTGGCATAGAATACTCCACTTGACGCAAAGCCGATCAAACAATCCTGTGGCCAGCCTTGACGCGAGCGACGCGTCTTCATAGAAGCTAGTTTAGAACTGTTCAAAACTGGGCGGCGAAACCGCTCGTTTGGCAAAGCGGGTAGATAGGACGGCTCGCCTTGGAATTTCAAGGAAATTGCGCGTCCCTACACCCAAACGTGATTTGACAGGGCAGATTGAACCGAAATGGCCGGACCACGCGCCTATCTTGACCACAATGCCAGTGCGCCGCTGCTGYCCGCAGCGCGTGCTGCTGTGGTTGCRGCGCTCGATGTGGTGGCCAATCCGTCGTCCGTGCACAATGAGGGCAGGGCTGCCCGCAAGATCATCGAGGATGCCAGGCGCGATGTCGCCGCCCTTGTCGGCGCCAAAGCAGAGCATGTGGTGTTCACCTCAGGCGCCACCGAGGCTGCGACCACGCTGCTTTCGCCTGATTGGCGCATGGGCCGGGGGGCTGTGCGCATGTCGCGTCTCTACGTCACCGAAGCCGATCATCCTTGCGTGCTGAACGGCGGACGTTTCCCTGCCGATCGCGTCACGCGTCTTGGCGTCGACAGCAACGGTGTCGTAGACCTCCCTGCTTTGGAGGCCGCGCTCGCTGCCCACGATAAGTCGGAAGGCTTGCCGCTCGTGGCGATCCATTCCGCCAACAACGAGACCGGTGTCATTCAGCCATTCCGCGATATCGCCAGGCTGGTGAAGGCGGCGGGTGGGGTTCTGGTCGCAGATGCCGTCCAGGCAGCAGGGCGCGTTCCTCTCGATATGTCAGAGGCTTATGCGGATTACCTGATTCTATCCTCGCACAAGATCGGTGGGCCTAAGGGCGCTGGCGCAATCGTCGCCCAAGCCGATCTGATGATGCCGGCACCTCTGGTGTCAGGCGGCGGGCAAGAGAAAGGCCATCGCGGCGGCACCGAAAACCTGCCAGCTATCGCTGGATTTGGCGCGGCTGCACGAGACGCTCTGGCAGGGCTGGYCGAAATCGACAAGGTGCACGCCATGCGTGATCGCATCGAAGAGACGATCACGCGGCTTGTTTCCGATGCGGAAATCTTCGGAAAGGGCACCGAGCGGCTTGCCAATACGACATTCTTCGCTATTCCGGGCATCAAGGCTGAGACGGCGCAGATCGCCTTCGATCTGGGTGGCGTCGCGCTCTCCGCCGGTTCCGCGTGTTCGTCGGGCAAGGTCGGTCCCAGCCATGTGCTGAAGGCGATGGGCTTTGCCGACAATCTCGGTGCGTTGCGGGTCTCGATCGGCCGGCAGACGTCCGAGGCGGACATTGAAAAATTCGAAACGGCTCTCGCAGCGCTTCTGGCGCGGCGCACGGACCGTACGAAAGCCGCCTGATAGGCGGGAAATTTGGCCCAAGGGCCAGTGAACGGGTGTGTCAGGGCGCTGCGAGGCGGCCTTCCGGGTGAATTTCCGGAAAGAATGCACTATATGGAACTTACGCCGCACCAGCGGTGCCATAGTTTGAAAACTGTCGGGCCTTGACCCCGGCGTGGATGGAGAACGCCTATGCCTGCTGTGCAGGAAACGATCGAGCAGGTCCGCAAGATCGACGTGGACCAATACAAATACGGCTTCGAATCGTTCATCGAGATGGACAAGGCCCCCAAGGGCCTCAGCGAAGACATTGTCCGCTTCATCTCGGCCAAGAAGGGCGAACCGGAATGGATGCTCGAATGGCGTCTCGGCGCCTATCGCCGCTGGCTGACGCTTGACGAGCCGAACTGGGCGCGCGTCAACTATCCTAAGATCGACTTCCAGGACATCTATTTCTACGCGGCGCCCAAGAGCACGCCCGGACCGACCTCACTCGACGAAGTCGATCCCGAGATCCTGAAGGTCTACGAAAAGCTCGGCATTCCGTTGCGCGAGCAGGAAATCCTCGCCGGCGTTCAAAAGACTGTCGATCCCGAACTCGATGAGCTTGGCGACAATGTCTACAAGTCGGGCCGCGTCGCCGTCGACGCCGTGTTCGATTCGGTGTCTGTCGTCACCACCTTCAAGGACGAGCTGGCCAAGGCCGGCGTCATCTTCTGCTCGATCTCGGAAGCCATCCGCGAGCACCCCGAGCTGGTGAAGAAGTATCTCGGCACCGTGGTGCCGACGACAGACAACTACTACGCGACGCTGAATTCGGCCGTCTTCACCGACGGGTCCTTCGTGTTCGTGCCCAAGGGCGTTCGCTGCCCGATGGAGCTGTCGACCTATTTCCGGATCAACGAGAAGAACACCGGCCAGTTCGAACGCACGCTGATCATCGCCGAGGAAGGGGCTTACGTCTCTTATCTCGAAGGCTGCACTGCACCCCAGCGCGACGAGAACCAGCTTCATGCCGCCGTGGTCGAGCTGGTCGCGCTTGACGACGCCGAAATCAAGTATTCGACCGTCCAGAACTGGTATCCGGGCGATGCCCAGGGCAAGGGCGGCATCTACAACTTCGTCACCAAGCGCGGCGACTGCCGTGGCGACCGTTCGAAGATCTCGTGGACCCAGGTTGAGACCGGCTCGGCGATCACCTGGAAATACCCAAGCTGCATCC
>NZ_JBFUKO010000679.1:0-2764 GCF_056400805.1 Aminobacter sp. P4_H6_2 | reverse complement strand
GGAAACTCGGCATCACGATTTCGCCTCCGCTCAAGGCGACCTTCTTTCTGATGTTCCTGTTTGCGATCGGCTACGGCGTGGGGCCGCAGTTCGTGCGTGGTATCGCCAGGGATGGCATCCCGCAGGCACTGTTTGCGGTGGTTGTGTGCGTGTTCTGCCTCGGCGCGCCGTTGCTTGCGGCCAAGTTGGCCGGCTATGACGTCGGATCCGCTGTAGGCCTCTACGCCGGTTCGCAGACCATTTCGGCATCGATGGGCCTGGCGACGGATGCGATCAATCGCCTGGCGCTGCCGCCGGACGAGACCAAGCGGCTGCTCGATGCGATGCCTGTCGCTTATGCCGTCACCTATATTTTCGGCACGGTCGGATCGGCCATCGTGTTGGCCTTGCTAGGCCCGGCCTTGCTGGGCATCGATCTGGAGGCCGAATGCAAGCGCTATGAAGCCGAGCATGGCGGCAAGAACGACGTGGGCGGTGCCGGCACTGCCTGGCATCATTACGAACTGCGCGCATATCGGGTCCGTGAAGGTGGAAAGATCGTTGGCAAGACGGTCCATGACGCCGAGTCCCTGATCCCCGACCAGCGCGTGTTTATCGAACGTATCCGCCGCGGCGGAAAGATCGAGGATGCCACGGCCGATACCGTGGTCCAGGCCGGAGACATTGTCGCGGTGGCTGGTCGGCGCGAAGTGCTCGTGGACCTGATTGGCCAGGCCGCCGAAGAGGTTGATGACCGCGATTTGCTGGCAGTGCCGATCGAGGGCGTGGACGTGCTGGTGACCCAGAAGTCCGCCAACGGCAAGACACTGGCTGAGCTGGCGCAATTGCCGGCGGCGCGCGGCGTGTTTCTACGGCGGATCGCCCGTGGAGCTACGGCAACCGAGATTCCGATCTTGCCGAACACCAAGATCCACCGGGGCGATATTCTCACCATTGTCGGGCGCAGCCAGGACACCGCGGCGGCAGCCAAGGCGCTTGGCGTCGCAGACCGTCCAACCGATGTGGCCGACGTGGCTTTCATCGGCGCGGCTATTGCAATCGGCGCCTTGATCGGTGCCATCGTCYACAAGATCGGCGATGTGCCGCTGACGCTGTCCACGTCGGGCGGCGCACTGATCTCGGGCCTCTTCTTCGGCTGGCTACGCTCCGTACATCCGACATTCGGACGGATCCCGTCGTCGACCGTCTGGTTCATGAATTCGGTCGGCCTCAACGTGTTCATCGCCGTGGTCGGCATCTCGTCGGGACCGGGCTTCGTTGCGGGCCTGCAGCAGCTCGGCTTCAGCCTGTTCCTCTGGGGTATTTTCGCAACGACCGTGCCGCTCATACTGGCGATGTATGTCGGGAAATACGTGTTCAAGTTCCACCCCGCCATTCTGTTGGGGTGCTGCTCGGGCGCACGCACGACGACGGCATCGCTTGGCATGATCAACGACCGCGCCAAGAGCCAGATCCCTGGGCTCGGCTACACAGTTACCTATGCCGTCGGAAACACCCTGCTGACCATCTGGGGCATGGTCCTCGTGATGCTGATGACTTAGGTCCGGCGCCTTGGTCGGCCGTCTTCGGATGGCCGGCCCACGACCTGCAAGAGGTGGAACTGTCCAGGTTCAATGGACGTCGAAAGTGTAGCCGCGTCGAAATGGCGAGATGACGGCCGGTTGGCTGCGGCAGGAGTTCAAATCAGAACCAATATTGGGAGCACGCGATGCCACGCAAGACAGCACGTATCGATCAGTTCCTCCTCATACATTCGGCACGTGCCGACAACTGGCGCGAGATCACGACACTGGCGGACGCCTGGGCCGCCGGACATGGCGAGCGGGCAGCGCTGGAGGCGGCGATCGCCGAGATGGAGGCAGTCGAAGAGTGCCACGCCTATCCGGGTGCGCGGTTGCTCGCAGCTTTGAGCGAGCGCATTGCCACCAATGATGCAGGCGGAGCGGCGAAACTCGCGCGGCGTATCTCCAACGGGCTTCTGACGCGTGCCTATCGCGGCCGTCCGGGCGAGTGGGACGTCCATGATGAGATGTCGTCGGGCGAGGTGGCCGACATTTTGCCACCCGCAACGGGCGAAGCCGGTGGACGCCGGCCCTATTTCGAAGTGCTTTTCGTCAACAGCCAGCCAGCTGCTCGTTGGCCCGCATTCGCAGCTGAGTTGCGCAGGCTGCGCCGACCGGAGGATTCATTCATTTACGAGCCTGTCATGGCCGGCTCCTTCGAAGATGCGCTGGTCGCCGCTGCTTTGAACCCCGACATCATTTCGGTCGTCCTTGCCGAGGGTTTCCCCTACCGTTCTCGCCGTGACGCGCCAGTCCTGCGCTCCGTATTGGATCCCCTGGGAGAGTCCGAAGGACCCGATATGTCGGCGCTCCGCCTTTCGCGCGCACTAAAGCGGATCAGACCGGAACTCGACATCTACCTGCTGTCTGACCGGCAGGTAGAGCAGATTGCCGGAGACCCGGCGGCGGATGCCGTTCGGCGCATCTTCTACGCGGTAGAGGAGCCGCTGGAGATGCATCTCGCCATACTGGAGGGCGTGCAGGACCGCTTCGAAACGCCTTTCTTCGACAATCTGAAGAAATACGCACGGCGACCGATCGGCACATTCCATGCGTTGCCCATCGCCCGCGGCAAGTCGGTCTTCAAGTCGGACTGGATTCGCGACATGGGCGAATTCTACGGCCWCAACCTGTTTTTGGCCGAAAGCAGCGCCACAACGGGTGGCCTCGACAGCCTGCTGGAGCCCACCGGAACCATCAAG
>NZ_JBFUKO010000678.1:0-2765 GCF_056400805.1 Aminobacter sp. P4_H6_2 | reverse complement strand
GTGCCTTGCGTGCGCTTATGCTGCGTCATCCGCCGGGACATCTGCAGCGGACCGCCGCGTATTTCCTAGCGCTTGGGCACCATGACGCGGTGCTGCACCGGATGCGCGCCGAATATCACCGCCGCCACATCGTCATGGCCGATGCATTGCGCAGCGAAGGTTTCACCATTGCCGGCTCGTCGTCATTCGGCGGCACGTCGTTCTGGATCGAGGGGCCTAAGGGGCTCGACGCCGATGTTCTGATGAACGAACTGCGCCAGGACGGGGTCTTGATCGAATCTGGCTCGCCCTTCTTCCCCGCCGATGACGGCCCGTGCCGATTCTTTCGGATGGGTTATTCGTCGATCCCGCGCAGCCTTATCGTCGAAGGTGTCATGCGAACCGCCACGCGGATGCGCGTGCTTACCTCTTGACCCGAGACTACTGTCGCTTCTTGTTGGCGCGGCGTTCAAGATAGGCCGTTGTCTGGAGTGCTATCAGGACGACGACCGCTCCGATGACGATGCGTTGGTCGGGCACTTCGCCGAAAAAGATGTAGCCGGCTGCCGTCGTCACGACGATGGAGAGATAGCCGATGGGGGCGAGCACACTGGCGTCGGCGAGGCGATAGGCGCGCAAAAAGCAATATTGGCCAGCCTGCGCCAGAAGCCCGATGCCAAGCAAGGGAACCCAGTCGAAGACCTTGACCGGCTGCCAGACGAAGATGGCCGGCACAGCGGTGATGACGGCGAGGCCGACGGTGTAGAAAACCATCATCACGGTGGTGTTTTCATCGCGCAGCATGCGTGTCTGGATGATGGCGAGCGAGCCGAAGACGACTGTGGCGAACACCGCGAGCAGGCCGAGGTTCCATTCGACCCCGCCGGGCGCCAGCATGACGAGCACGCCGGCAAAGGCGAAGGCGGCACCGACCCAGCGCAGCCGCGACACCGTTTCGCCCAAAAAGGCGACCGCCATGGCCATAGTGATCAACGGCCTGGAAAAACTCAGCGCGTTGACCACCGCCAAGGGCAGCAGCGTGTAGGCCATGAACTGGCTGGTCAGCGCAATCGCGTTGCAGCTGATGCGGGAGACGTTCTGCCACGGATGTTTGGTGTGGCGGATGTGATGGCGGTGCCGCCAGATCAAAGGCAGGATGAACAACAGGCCGATCATCGCCCGGATGAAGACGAGCTGGAAGGCCGGATAGATGAGCCCCTGCGCCTTCACGAGCGCCGTCATGCCGCCGGAGACCAGCAGCATGTCGGCGAGCACCCAGACCACGCCCTCGCGGTTGGCCTTGTGACGCTCCTCCCCCGCCTCGGGCGTCACCGTGCTGTCAGGCTGGCTGGACAAGATTTGCCATCAGGCGGAATGCTCCAGGTACAAGCTTGTCCATCTGGTGGTGCAGGACGAGGCTTGTGTGCGTATGGCGGCCCTTGCCGATCGCCGCCGACACAAGCGCACCCATCAGCGGCTGTTCATTGGCGTCGTGCATGGCGAGTAGCGGCTGATAGGCCTCGTCCCAGCGCGCGGCGAAATAGAGCCCGCGCTCCTTGTTCCAGCCGGACCAGTCCTGCGGGCCGATAATATTCGGCCCCTTGAGCAGGACGTGGTCCGGCGCCAGCACCGTGACCTCGGCGTTCGGATCCGTTACGCGCCAGCGTAAAGACGGCGAGCCAATCTCGAGTTTCCTCGGCGGCGTCGCTAGTGGATCCCAACCGTCGGTCGGGCGGTGGTAAAGGGTGACAAGGTGGCCGCCATTTTCGACGAAGCGGTGCAGCTTTTCGGTCGCTGCTGCCAGATCCTTGCGGATGCCGAAGGCAAAGATGCCGACGACGATGGTGGTGTATTGCGACAGGTCGCCGGCAAGCGCCTTGGCGTCGAGTTCGGTGACATCGTGACCCATGCGCGACAGCCACAGGCCGACGCGGTCGGCACCTGCGCCGACATAACCGACGCGCGCGCCTTGCGGCAGCTTGAGGTCGAGCGTGAGTACGCGCAAGGCTTCCGGCTGGCGATGGGTGACGCGACCGATATGGGGATAGGCGATCGGGGTCAGCCTGAGTGCCGCCCTGCCGCCGACGAGCGGGGTGATGGTGGCAAGTCCGGGGACACGCGTTTCGGGCGCGCGGATGAGCTGGCTGCCTTCTGACTGCGTCAGCGACCAGCCGCCATCCATGTTGAGCGAGACGGGCGCATCCTTGCCCGCAACGGCAGGCTTAATCGGCCATTCCTGTCTTGTGCCGTCGAGCGGCACGATGATCGCTTCGGGCTCCATGACAACCGAGCTTGCCGGCAGCACGGCAAAAGCTTCTTCGAAGTCATAGGTGGCGCGGGCGGTGTGAGCGCCGAACTTGGCCGAGATGACGACATGGGCATCGCCATTGCCGCCAAGCGCCGACCATGACGGCGGATAAAGCTTTGTGTAGGCGGCATTCGCCGAGGCCGAAATTTCCAGGCTGCGTCGCCGTCCTGTGCTGGTTTCTGCTTTTGCCGTGATCGCCTCAGGCAGGATCGCCTCGACCTCTACCGAGCGGCTGTCGCTGCCAGGGGCGAGATCGATGGTGAGTTCAGCTGTTTCGCCCGGCGACAATGTCGACGGCGACAATGACGCGCGGTCGAAGATGCCGGCTGCTTCGATCAAGCCGGCGTCGATTTCGCGTGCCTTGCGCTCCAGGCGGTGGCGGTGAAGCGCGAGGAAAGCCGGCGACGCATTGGCGCGCGCGGTAGCGAGCTGGCGGGCCGCTTCGATGAGATGGCTGATGATCGCGTCGCAGTTGGGG
>NZ_JBFUKO010000677.1:0-2767 GCF_056400805.1 Aminobacter sp. P4_H6_2 | reverse complement strand
CGTGAGGTGAGCCCGCCTGCAGCGGGAACGCCAGTGCCAGGGGCATAGGCGCCGTCGATCGCGTCTATATCAAACGTTAGATACACGCTGTCTGTTCCTGTTCCTGCAATAGCACGAGCCTCCTTCGCGATAGCCAGCGGGCCCTTGTCCAGCACCATCTCGAGCGGCATCAGCGTGATTCCTTTTTGCCGCGCATAGTCAAACTCTGCTTTCGGGTTCAGCCATCCGTTCGTGCCGATAATGACGATCTTTCGAGGGTCGAACCCGGCGTCGACTGCGCGTGCAATGGGGCACGCATGATTGAGTTCCTCACCACCGACATCGACGGCAGTATCGAAATGACTGTCTATCAAGATTAGGCCGGGGTTGGCGTAGCGCTTCCTAAATGCCCGCACGCACGCGATGGTAATGGAATGGTCGCCACCGAATGTCACCGGCATTGCGCCCCCGTTCAGAACTTCGAGAATCATCTGCTCGGCGCGGTCCATCGTCCTGATCGCTGCGCCAGGAATGACGGCCACGTCACCGCAATCAGCAAACTTGTAGTGGTCAGTAAGGTTTAGATCGAGATTGGCATTGTAGAAGCTGAACTGATCGCTCGCTTCGCGCAATGCGCGCGGTCCGTAGTTGGTTCCGGTACGGCTTATGCACATCGAATCCCAAGGGAAGCCGATGAATGCGGCAGTGATACCTTGCTGGCGCAATATGCTAGAATCCGCCCGCACACTCGGCAGGCGCATGAACGTTCCACCGGTCCCTGCATGTAGCAAGCCTGCAAACGCATTCGATCCATCGACCACAGCTTCAGACATAGAAAATCCCCTTCATCGCCTTGCGGCATTGTTCGACTAACGGTGTCGAATTCGAGCCTTTGCGATTTCGGAGATGCTGACAATGGTGGCTTCCGTCACCAGCACTGACGGCAAGCTCCTATGCAACTGTACCGGCTAGTTCAAAACCCAACAGGTCTCGATGCGTGCGACCCGACGATCATCCAGATCGGCACTAGGCAACGCATGGAGCCGCAGGATGACGACAGTCATCATTGCCCCGGCATTTGAACTCGTCAGAATGTGCAAGTGTGGCGCCATCGAATTGCGTCGCAGGCTGCTGGGGAGAAGTTGCCAACACTGCTGTCAGCGCACGCAACCTCTCGGGGGGATACAGGGAGCGTCCATGTCTCGATATACTGAAACTCAAACTGCTCGCGGTCCTGTCGGCGGTATTCTATAGCCGTCCCTAGTGCGGAAAAGCGATCGAGGAACCCATTTCATGACGAAGCGTGCGCTTGTGTGCGGAGCAGGCATCAGTGGACTGTCTGCAGGGATATGTCTTGCCCGGATGGGGTGGGATGTCACTGTCTTCGAGAGGGACAGCGAACTGCGTACGGCAGGCGCGGGACTAAATCTCTGGCCAAACGGCGGGCGCGTGTTGAAGGCGCTGGGGCTGGGGCAGCGTTACGCTGAAATTGCGTCTAACCTGGAGTATTATCGAACCTTCTCGTCGAGCGGAGAAATCATAGCTGTTGATGATCTGAGGGACTGGCACGAGCGTTACGGCGCGCCATTGTCGGGAGTTTACCGGCGGGATCTCAGCAGAATGCTCATTGAAGCGCTCGGCCCGGATCGTATTCGCCTTGGCCGACAAGTCGTCAGCGTCGATCAGGGCGATACGGTCGTTTGCCGGTTCGCCAACGGTGAAATGGCGGAAGGGGAGCTCCTGGTCGGAGCTGATGGGATCAATTCTATTGTACGCACGTCCGTGTTCGGCCCGCAGAAATTTAGCTCAGATGGACTCGTGCGCTGGCGGGGTCTTTTCGATCTCGCTGATGTCGACGTCGATCCCCTCTCTGAGGCCGAAGTCTGGGGCAACGATGGCCATTTCGGCTACCTTCCGATTGGAAAGGGACGCGCATACTGGTTTGCAGCCGCAGATGGGGTAACCCAGGATCCTGACGTTGTCGCGGCGCACTTCAGCGGCTGGAAAGGCAGTCCGGTTCCGGGACTTGTTAGCGCGACGGACCGGTCCACTATTATCCGGAGCGATCTCCAGGATTTTGTACAGCCTCTTTCCCACTGGTCCAGGGGACGCGTCGCGCTGGCGGGCGATGCTGCCCATCCGATGCTTCCGGGGATGGCGCAAGGAGCAAATCAAGCACTGGAGGACATCCAGGCGCTTGGGTTCGCGCTTGACGCACACGAAGATGTCGAAACGGCGCTTCTTGCATACGAACAAGAACGCATTCCACGCGTTGCGCCAATTGTGCGATACTCTCGTTCGCTGTTCGAGTTCGATGACCAGAACGAACTGGTAAGTGGCCACCGAAACCCGCTGTTTGATCGCTACGATCGTTTCGTGGAGAGAAAAGATAGCTGATCTACCGCGAGTGCCCTAGTGCACTTTTGCGGCAGACTTGGCTGAGAGACCATGTCATGGCGTTCCAGAAGCCTATACATGACCGCTTTCGAGACGCTTCCGATTGAGAATGACGTGCCGCGTGCCAGGCGACAAGGTGGGTGCCAGACGGCTTAATATTGCCTGCACCATCGGGTGCGATCCAGACCTTCGATTTGAAAGRTTGCAAGGCAGGAGGCGGCCTCTTCGTCATCCTGTCCGAATTCGCAAAACTCTTTGAACCTATTTAAGCCAGTAGAAAGTGTTTCGACTGGCTTGTCACATTGTGTGACACTGGTCGAAGGAATACGGCAGCGGCTGAATCTAGACGAGCGAACCAGCCACGGCTTTCCATTCGGCCATGGCATTGAGG
>NZ_JBFUKO010000676.1:0-2770 GCF_056400805.1 Aminobacter sp. P4_H6_2 | reverse complement strand
GCATCACGATACGCGCGGTCACGCGCGACAAAGACATTGCCTTCGGCCACGGCCCGGTCAGCGACGGCACCGTCGCCCACAGCCAGAGGCTCCATGAAGGTACCGTCACCGAGATAGACGCAGCAATTGGCGGTACCGAAGGGATGAATGCCGAGGGGCGACACCGTGAAGCCAAGTGCCGAAAGYCGCTGCCGCGCGATCGCAAGGTCGGCGGTCGGCAACACGATGTGGTCGAGCGTGCGTGGCTTGTCGTTGTGTGTCATATGCCTGCGCTGTGCCTCAATTCCTCATTTTGCGCAAGGCTGCCGCAAGGGCATTGCCCTCACCCGGCCACCATCTCGCCCAACCGGCGCACAGTGTTCCAGTTGCGCGATGTACCGACACCGCCGGCGCGCTTGGGTGTCAGTGCGCCAAGCAGCCGCGACGTGCCGGCGCTGCGGGAGAAAT
Organism: Aminobacter sp. P4_H6_2; assembly: GCF_056400805.1. Classification (NCBI taxonomy): domain Bacteria; kingdom Pseudomonadati; phylum Pseudomonadota; class Alphaproteobacteria; order Hyphomicrobiales; family Phyllobacteriaceae; genus Aminobacter; species Aminobacter sp. P4_H6_2. The sequence goes on along the minus strand of NZ_JBFUKO010000676.1, from coordinate 2,323 downwards.
GGAGCCAGATGTCGCCATTTACCGCGGCAAGCTTCTCGTCGGCGGCCACATAGGGCGTCAGCTCTGCCAAAACCTCTGGCGCTACTGGTGCACGCATGACCCGCACCGCCACCTGGTCGGGGTACAGAACGGCTTCTTCAGGAAACGGGTTGGCCGCCACCAGCGTCAGCCAATCGTCGGCACGGCGCACGATGATATCGACGTGTTTGCCGAACTTTTGCTGGAATGCCTTTTCCAGCCGGGTCTCGATCATGGAGACCGGCTGTTCGTCGGCTTCGAAAACCAGATTGCCTGTTGCAACCAAGGTGCGTGGCTTTTGAAAGCCCGCGGCTTCGGTCATGTCGCGCAGATCGGACATCACGACCCGACGCCCCTCGCCCAGTATGATGCTGTAGAGAAGCGCAACATAGGTCGTCATGAGTGTGTCATGACCTCGGCAGGTTTGCGCGCCAACGGTTTCACGCCGGCGCGCATGCCAATCAGACGAGCCTGCTTTGTTCGACCGCAGCCTCGATGAAGCTCGCGAACAAAGGATGCGGGTCGAGCGGACGGCTCTTCAGTTCCGGATGGTACTGCACGCCGATGAACCAGGGATGGTCGGGGTATTCGACCGTCTCGGGCAGCACGGCGTCAGGCGACATGCCGGCGAAGACCAAGCCGCACGCTTCGAGCCGGTCCTTGTAGTCGATATTGACCTCGTAGCGRTGACGGTGGCGCTCGGAGATATCGGTATCGCCATAGATTTCGGCGATTTTCGAGCCTTCCGAAAGCTTGGCTTCATAAGCGCCCAAGCGCATCGTGCCGCCGAGATCGCCGGCTGCCCGACGCTTCTCCAGCATGTTGCCCTTGAGCCATTCGGTCATCAGGCCGACGACCGGCTCCTTGGTGGCGCCGAACTCGGTCGACGAGGCATTCTCGATACCGGCAAGTGACCGTGCGGCCTCGATGCAGGCCATCTGCATGCCAAAGCAGATACCGAAATACGGCACCTTGCGTTCGCGTGCGAACTTGGCGGCCAGGATCTTGCCTTCCGAGCCACGCTCGCCAAAGCCACCTGGAACCAGGATGCCGTGCACCTTCTCCAGGAACGGGGCCGGGTCTTCCTTTTCGAAGACCTCGCTCTCGATCCAGTCGAGCTTGACCTTGACGTTGTTGGCCAGGCCGCCATGCGACAGCGCTTCGATCAGCGACTTATACGCATCCTTGAGGCCGGTGTATTTGCCGACCACGGCGATGGTGACTTCGCCTTCGGGATTGTGGATCAGCTGCGAGACATTCTGCCAGGCATCGAGGCGCGGCTTTGGCGCCGGGTCGATGCCGAATGCAGCCAGCACCTCCGAATCGAGGCCTTCCTTATGGTAGGCCAGCGGCACGTCGTAGATGTGACCAACGTCGAGCGCCTGGATAACAGCCGATTCACGAACATTGCAGAACAGCGACAGCTTGCGGCGCTCTTCCTTGGGGATGTTGCGGTCGGCGCGGACCAGAAGGATGTCCGGTGCGATGCCGATCGAGCGCAGTTCCTTGACCGAATGCTGGGTCGGCTTGGTCTTCAGCTCGCCAGCCGTTGGAATGTAGGGCATCAGCGTCAGGTGGACGTAGACCGCGTTGTTGCGCGGCAGGTCGTTGCCAAGCTGGCGGATGGCTTCGAGGAACGGCATCGCTTCGATGTCGCCCACCGTGCCGCCGATTTCGCACAGCACGAAGTCGAACTCGTCGTTGCCGTCCAAGATGAAGTTCTTGATCTCGTCGGTGACGTGCGGAATGACCTGCACGGTCGCACCGAGATAATCGCCGCGCCGCTCGCGTTCGATGATGTTCTTGTAGATGCGGCCGGTGGTGATGTTGTCGCTCTGGTTCGCCGAACGCCCGGTGAAGCGTTCGTAGTGACCGAGATCGAGATCGGTTTCCGCTCCGTCATCGGTCACGAAGACCTCACCATGCTGGTAAGGTGACATCGTTCCGGGATCAACGTTTAGATACGGATCGAGTTTACGGATGCGCACGCGATATCCGCGTGCTTGCAGGAGAGCCCCAAGGGCCGCTGCGGCTATGCCTTTTCCAAGGGAAGAGACCACGCCGCCGGTAATAAAAACATATCGCGCCATGGGATTCATCGCTTAACGCGGCCAAATCGATTCCGCCAGAGAAAAATCCGCCGCGTCGGACTTTTCCCTATGTGGCTGTTCATTCTTGCTGCCGGGTAGGCCGTGCAAACAAAAAGGCCGGCGTGACCGCCGGCCAACTATCAACGTCGGAAAGACGCCTTACATGACGATGACTTCAGAGCCCATCTTCACGCGATTGTAGAGGTCCATGACAT
>NZ_JBFUKO010000675.1:0-2783 GCF_056400805.1 Aminobacter sp. P4_H6_2 | reverse complement strand
GCCAGATGGGGCCTTCTACCATATATTTGCTCGCTATCGGCACGCTCCACTGCACAATGGGGCCCGTGATTTGTGAGGTGGACGCAGGCGTGTGCTGAAACTGCCGTTTTGATGCGAAGCTCCCGTTTATGAATAGATCAACCGTTATCGTCGGGTGCTTCTCGTTGACGAAGGCCATCAACGTTATTTCGAGTGTCTGCGGAACATCGTTCGGCAACATGCGCATTTCGATGCTGGCCAGCTCGCCAATTGTCCAGACTCCCCATGGTTCAATATACGAGAATCCGTTGAGGCGAAACCACTGCTCAGGGTTTGCTGCGTGACCCAAATTGTACAGACGGCCCGCTTGAATAGGCGATAGGCCGCTTCGGAATCTGCTAACCTGAGCGATGAGTTCATCTCGCTCTCTCATCCAAGGCCAAGCTGCTCCCTGGCGTGGTAACCAGGTTTGTAAATGAGTGGCCATAGCTGAGCTGGCCTGTATGGGGGAGGGAGGCAAACTGCGATGCTCGTCCACCACATCCGCGTAGATCAACTGGCACTCATGCACCCAATCTTTAAGGCTTGCCGCTGCCCGCGTGCGTTCGGTCACAGCGCGAGCTTCGGCTGGGTCGTAAAGGGCGATCTCCTCCACGAGGGCCTCGGTCGTTAGCTCGCGCTGTAGCGTACGAAGTCCAAAGTTGAACCGCCTCCAAGTTTGCCAGTTCTGAGGTCGTACCAGTCCGGCCAACCCTCGACCGTCGCATACTACGACTGCTCGACCGCAAGCCATAGCCTCGATAGCGCTCAAGGCTGAGGCAAACACCAAGTCATATTTGGGGAAAAGGTTCTCCGGTTCGTCGATCACCCTTCCTACCGCGCTGCCGATGAAGTCGACTTCGATCTCGCGCGCCATGCAGGCGTCTTTCACTGCGGCCAGATGTTGATCGTTCTTGGCGAAAGCCAGTGCACGCTTGGGGCGTGCCGGCAAGTCTGGGCCCTGGTAGAAGCGCTTGAGATCAACCGGGTTCAGTAGGACCCGAAGCTTTTCCAGTGGGACACCGCTTTGATAGCGAAGGAGATCAGCCACCGTTTCGTCAACCGCAACATAGCGTCGTATTGCGGGTAGATGCGGAGGCACGCTGTGCCAATTGACAAAATCGTGCGCAAAGAAGATTGCCGGTGAACCCGGAAAGCGCGCTATTGCGGTAGCTGTGACAGAGTTGTGATGTCCGTGAATAAGGTCGATCTCGCCAGTGATAGTCCGAATATCATCAGTGACCGGGATACCCTTCGATCGAATCTCGTCAGCGATTGGCCCAAGATGCTGTGCATACACGACGGGACTGTGGCCACATTGCTGTAAAGCAAGTGCAATCTCTCGCGTGAGAATTTCTGTCCCGGTTCGCCCGTCCAGGCAGATATTCGCAATCAGAATACGTAGTGGTCGAAAATCTTTCATATGGGCGCATTTTCTTTGTCGGAGTATCAAGCGGCTAGATAGGCGAGGGGGATTCTAGTCACTAGGTAATCTCATCGCACAGATCTACAACTTGGCAAGTTCGGCGATGGTATAAGGTAGTCGATACTCTACGCATTTGGAATTATTCAGCCAAGGTGTGAACGGGACACCGCTTACAATCGTCTGGTAGGGGGCGTTGCAGCGCTTTGGCCTCTGGCCAGGGCGCTTTCTGCCACATCTCGATCTCTTCGGCGTTGGTCAAGACGACGGGTATGGGTTTTTCATGGATCGATCGAGCGACATCGTTCGGGGCGGTGGTCAGGAGTGCATAGACCTCAAAATCCTGAATGCCGTCACGGATCGTCCGCGCTGCACGCCAGGGCGTCCATAGCCCAGCAAAGGAGGGGCAAGTGGCCGACTCTTATCAAGTTCGAACCAGAAGTTTCGATGCTGTCTGCAATCGGGATCCTTATCGCCTTCCGTCGGGCTCGGCTCTGCGAAGCTGCTGAGTGGGACAATGCAGCGATTGTCGACACCGCGCCACTCTGTAGTTGCTGCAACTACCCCTTTGCCGAGCTCGATATCATCGACCACTATGGCGGTTGGCCAGAGGCCTGAAGGTGAGGCTTGGGGCAACTAGGCTCTAAGTTAATTTCCTTCAAGTAGGGTAATGCTGGCAATTGACAGACCCAGAACGCGTGGATCCGCCGCACCGGCTATCGTGGGAGAAGCGGCGTCGGGAAGTTCGATTTTGATGTCGAGAAGACTTGGGTTTTCATCCGCCGGCGGCACGTCCAATTCGATGTCGTTTATGTCCATTGAATTCAATACCCGTTCTTGAGGCGCAGACCCATTTATGCGGAAGATTGCGCGTTGCCGGTCGAGTTTCCCCGGTATCAAGTACGTGCCGGCCTTAAGGACCATTTTGATTTTCTGTTTGGAAAGGTCGCACTCGCATAGCGCCCCGATCGATGCCGAGTTTCCATCTGTCCATCGCCCCCAAGCTTCAACGCTGGAGAAACCACTGATCTGCAGGCATTTATTGTCCTCGCCAGCATACGACACAGTCAAGGGCAATGGAATTTTTCGTGTCTTGATCTGCGATGCGGGAAGGTTGACTACCTCGTAGGAACGAGCGGCATGGTGCGATCTGCAGGCTTCACGAAGCACTGCTATATTCCCTTCCGGAAGTGCTCTGGGCGTTGTTTCGGGGCCATAGTTGGTTGGACCGCCAAAGAATATTGGTTTGTGTTTGACGAAGATAGCGGCTGCCATTCTCTGACTGTAACTGGACACATCGATATAGACCGCGTTTACGCTGTCATCCGTGTCAGCGATGGCG
>NZ_JBFUKO010000674.1:0-2787 GCF_056400805.1 Aminobacter sp. P4_H6_2 | reverse complement strand
ATATTACACTCCGTGACCACCAGTCGGCCCTCAAAACAAAGACCTATTGCGATCGTGGCCAGGGGCACGGCGTCAAATTAATGCATTCTAGCTCGAAGGTAGCGGTTTGCACCTCCTGCATGAGGTAGCAAACCGCGCTTCGCGCCGGCGAGCCGTTAGCGTTGAAGGCGCTGCTGAGCTCTCCGGGATATAAGGCTACTACTTTTTCTTCGATGCGTTGAACCTGTCGACGTAGCCGCGTGCGACCGCGCGGACGGCGCGACCGATGTCGTCATAGACGTCATCCTGCAGGTTCGCGAACGAGACGCGCACGCTCCAGTTGGGCGCGTCGAATCCGCCTCCATTGAGCAGCACGATCGAATGGTCTTCGGCCAATCGATAGACAAGGTCGAGCGGATGCACGTTCTCTTTCAGCCATTGGACCATCTCTTCGCCCTGGTATTTGCGCAGCCAGAACTCGAAATCGAGGGTGCCGTAGTATCCCGCAAAGCTTGGATTGGGCTGAACATCAAGCGGCAGCCCTTCGAGCAGGCTGTCGACGCGACGATTGCAGATTTCCATGCAAGCCTTCTGGTACACCTTCTCCGTGTCCATCAGCTCGCTCATGGAGAACATGGTCATCATCACCTGCTGTGGCAGCGACAGCCCGGCGGTGTGATTGAGCGCCACGTCGCGACTGTCGGCCACCAGCCTGTCGATCATCTTGAGCTTGCGTGGCTCGAGCGTGATTGCGATGTAGCGCTTGTCGAGCGCCTCCAGCTCCTTGGCKGGAAGCTTGGCGATGATATCGTCGAGAATGTTCTTTTCGTGCAGTGCGATGACGCCGAGGCGCCAGCCGGTGCAACCGAAATACTTCGAGTAGGAATAGACGCCGATGGTGTTGTGCGGCAGCTCCGCCATCAGCGAGCGGAAGCCGTTTACAAAGGTGCCATACACGTCATCGGTGAGCAGGATGAGGTCCGGGCGCTTCGTTTTCACGAAATCGACCAGCTTCTTCATGGTTGCCGCGTCGATCGCCATCGAAGTCGGATTGCCCGGATTGACCACAAAGAAAGCCTTGATCTTTGGGTCTTCGAGCTTCTTGATTTCCTCGTCCGAATACTGGAAGCGATGCTCTTGCGTCGCTCTGATATGCACCGCCTTGAATGCGTAATCTTCGAKCTCGGCGATCTCGATATAAGGCGTGAAGATCGGCGTGCCGATCGCAATGGTGTCGCCCTTCTTGAGAATGCGGTTCGCCATCAGCGACTTGAAGATGTAGCACATGGCGGCAGTGCCGCCTTCCACCGCGTAGAGGTCGAACTTGCCGGACGGCGGCTTATCGCCAGCCATCGCCCACATGAGGTAGCGATGAGCGACCTGCTCGGCGTGAACGAGCATCCGGTCCGGCACAGGGTAGTTGTCGCCGATGATCGAGTCGGTGAGCTCGAAAACGAAGGCGTCTGCATCGAAGCCCAGGGCCTTCACGCCATGGCGAACCATGTTCGACAAGAAGTCAGCGCCCGGCATATCGGCGTGCTTGTCCAGCCAAGCCTCCAGGCGGTCGGCAATCCCGCGCATCTGCGGCATGCCGGCGAGCCCCGCCTTCGGATCATCCATCGTGCGGCGGCATTCGGTCAGCGCAWACTGGCCGAACAGAAAGAACCCCTCGCGCGGCGCGGTCGCAACCCAGTTGGGATTGCCGCGTCCAGCGTTGAGCAGGGCATGGGCGGATTTCTGCGCGCTTAGCTTGGCTAGCTTTATGAGCCCGTCCTTGATCTCGAACGGGCTCATCTTTTCGTATTCCCGGTAGTCAATCGTTTCCATGACATCACTCCCAGAATACCGAGCAGGGCATTATTGCCTGCTCTGCTTCATTTCCGTAACAACGAGGGTGAGCCCCCCGCGACCTCCTTCACGATCGTCATGCTACCTGCGCGGGCGGCTTGTCCACGCCGGCATTAAAACTTCATCCTTGCTCCCGCGAGAAAGGCGTAGCTGGTGTCGATATCTACGGCCGCCTCATCGTATGAATATGAGCGCGCGCCGAGATAGAGTTCTGTCTGATAATAATCCAGATTCTGGACGAATTGGGCACCAAAGGATGTGCTGCTGCTGTCAGCGGCTGCGATGTCATTGCCAAAATAGGCATCGACGGAGAACGCGGTCTTGCCGACTTCGAAGATGTCGGTTTGATAGCCAAGCTTGACGTAGCCATACTTCCCATCGACCTTTTGCTCATCCGAATAGGCGGCGGCGACCGTCAAGCTCAACCCCGTCGGTTCATGCAGAATCGAAACCGACCCATCGAACAGATTTTGGTCGTCGCCGGGCCTGGAGAAGGCGATGGCGCTCGAGACTTTGTAGTCTTCAATGGTGTTGTCGTATCGCGCGGCAATGTCCCACACTGTGACGTCGGTATCCGTGGGGACCACCTGCTGTCCTACCGAAGTCGCCAGACTGAAACCGCCAAGGAATTTCGGCGTGTCGTAGCGAACGCGCAGCTTGCGGCCAACCCCGTCGAAATCGGTGAACGCATCCTTGACGTGCACAGAAGTGAGCGTGCCATCGGACTGTCTAAAGAAAGGTCCCCCAGCCATGTCGGAAACCAGCGCATATCCGACAACGGTCGTTCCGGAGAGGTCGACTTCAGCCGACGAGTCTGACGCCATGCTGCCCTGGCCGAGCCACAATTTACCGAGCTCTTTGGACTCCAGGTAAAATTCCGCCTTGCGCAGCAGATTGGTATCCCAATCGAAATCGCCACGATTGAGCTGGTTCACGGAGTTGGTGGAGTAAGGGGTCCAC
>NZ_JBFUKO010000673.1:0-2794 GCF_056400805.1 Aminobacter sp. P4_H6_2 | reverse complement strand
CGCTTGGGCTGCGGTAAAGCTATCGGCGCCGGTGAGATCGACGTCGGAAAGATCGGCAAAGCGTGCCGATTGAGGTCTGGCCGGCGGGGGCCTTTTTGTCGTTTCAGACGTGCTGGTGAGGGGGTATGATTCGACTTGAGCTTTTCGTGTCTGGAAAGCTCGTAAAGCCGTTCATTTCCAATGATTTGCTAGAGCGAGTCCACTTAACCCCCCGCTGCCGAACGGTGGCGGGGCTTTTTCTGCGTTTTGGGGTTCATTTAGCGGTGATTGGCTATCGCTGACTACTTGCGCTCGAAGATAATAGTCGCACCGTCCTTTACCCAGGCTTGAACACTGGTCCCCGGCTCAGAGAATTCAAGATGCACGGTACCGGGCTTGTTGTCGGTGGCGGTCAACCCGAACTCTGGTCGGTCGTGGTCGAAAAATTCGCGGAGATCGTGATTCAGTTGAAATCTGGCTAGCGTGAGATGTTGATCGTCGGCCGTAGGGGCGTTGCCAAGCTCCACCGCTAGATCAATGTCAGGATGGGAGAATACGCTACCCTTGCTGCGGCGGGTGCCTGAGTGTCGCGAGCCGTATATCCAGGCTCGCGAAACAAGCGCCGATGCGTCCAGAAATGCGAGTACTCCACAAAACTCCAACTCCGTCAGATGTAGCCCCAGCGCGCTAGGGTTTGCTGGCGGAAGTTCCCCATCAATGCGCACTCTTGCCTCTTTCATGTCGCGTGGAGTTGCCGAGTGTGAGCGAAAACCTTCGGAAATCAAGCGAGGCATTGGCCCGATGCACGAGTGACCATGTTGCGTTCCATGTCGCGTCAGGTGGCCGAGGTGAGCCAAAAACCCCGGGAATCAGCCATAGTCAGTTGCAACATGATGCGACAGAGTCAGGCGCGGGTCTGGGGGTGCTGAGTTTTAAGCCGTTGGTTTTATTGAAGAAAGAGTTGGCTGGGGAACCTGGATTCGAACCAGGACTAACGGAGTCAGAGTCCGTGGGTCTACCGTTAACCTATTCCCCAGCAGGGCCGACTTTTGGTTCGGCCGCGGACGCTGTCTCGACAACGCCGCCGGTGCGCGCCTTGTAGCCACCGCCGGGAAATAGTCAACCCTGTTCGGTGCTGCAATTTCAGTTTTCAGGCTTCGCCTTGCTTGTCGCCGCGTCCGAATTGCGAATGCTCGAAGGCAAGCACTGCGATGATGCCCAAGATGAGCGGGATGATGAGGTAGAAAAGGCGGAAGACCAGAAGGGCGGCCAGGACCRCTGCAGGATCCATTTCCGAAAGGCCGGTGAGAAAGACCACTTCGAGCACGCCGAGCCCACCTGGCGCATGCGAGGCCTGCGCGACGGCAAAGGAAAAAAGGAAGATGCCGAGCACGATCAGATAGCCCGGATTGTTTTCGACAGGCAGCGCAAAATAGATGATTGCGGCGGCTGCCAGAATCTCCAGCGGGCCGATGATCAGCTGGCGCACGACGATGGGCAAAGCGGGATAGTGCAGGCGGAAGTTGCGAATGGCGAGCGGCTTGAGATGCAGCCAGCTGCCGAACACGTAAGCGACAACGAACAGCAGCATGGCGATGCCGAGTGCGATCCACCAGCCTTCGTGGCTGCCTTCGGTGTAGCGGTCGAGCAGGCCCGGTTCGAGCAGAATCACCGCGGCGCCAACAAACACGCTCGAGAGTACGAAGGTGAACCAGCAAATGCCGACCAGTATGCCCACTTCCTGGCCGGTGAGGCCCTTAGTGGCATAAGCACGATAGCGGATGACAGCGCCTGAAAACACCGATCCGCCAATATTGTGCGACACCGCATAGGTTGTGAAGGAGCAGACGGTGACGAAGAACCACGACACGCGCTTGCCGAGATGCAGCAGTGCCATGTGGTCGTAGCCGGCAAGGGCGGCATAGGCGACGATAGAACTGAGGGCCGAAAGCATCCATCCATGCGGGGGGRTGGCGGTGAGGCCGCTCCAGACATCGTCGAGGGAGATTTCACGCCACTCGTGATAGAGCAGCCAGGCAGAAACGGCGACGGCGCCGAGCCCGATGACGGGCCAGATATAGTCCTTGATTCTCATGCGGCAGCGCTTGCCCGCTCCTTCCTGTCTGGCGTTTCAGTGCCTCGCGTTGGCTATGCGTCCGCTCGCATGTCCCTGATCGTCTTTCAGCTTTGCCTCATTGAAGCCGGCACTTCAACCCGAGCTGCGGTTTTCGATGCAAGTGGTCGGTCATGCGCAAAGGATGGGCCAAAATTCCGCACGAGCGGGCCTTGGTGAACTCGCCCAGCGCTGATACTCTGTTGGCAACACAAAATGATTGCGYCTGCAGCGTCCGAAACGGTTCGCGCGGCGCTAGAAGGAAGTTGCAAGGTGAAGGACCGCGATCCCGTCGCTGGTGCGTCGGATGCGGGTGTCTCCGGGAATGTTTCGTCGCCTCACGGCGCGGGCCGATCTCAAAAAGGCCGTAAGGCCGCCGCGCGACCGGTCAACGGTCACGGCAATGGGGACGCTGCGCAACACAATGGAAAGACCAGGAAAAGGCGCAAGCGCCGTCGCGGCCGCAAGGTATTTGCGCGCGATGGTGTTCAGTCCGGTGGCGCCCAGCCTGAGCCAGCCAGCCCGCAGGCGCCTGTTCGGCCAAGCGTTGCACCGATAAGGCCAAGCCTTGTCGCAAGGCAGGATCAGGCCGAACAGCCGCGTCGTGCGCCGACGTCGGAGCTGCCGGTTTTTGCCGCACTCGACCTCGGCACCAACAATTGCCGGCTGCTCGTGGCTGTGCCCGGCCGGCCCGGGCAGTTC
>NZ_JBFUKO010000672.1:0-2800 GCF_056400805.1 Aminobacter sp. P4_H6_2 | reverse complement strand
GCCACCTTGCGGCCGCCGCGCAGCACTGTCACCTGGTCGGAAATCTCCAGCACTTCATGCAGCTTGTGGCTGATGAAGATGACCGCATTGCCGGATTTGCGAAACGCGTCGAGCGCCTTGAACAGTTCACGCGTTTCGCTCGGCGTGAGCACAGCGGTCGGCTCGTCGAGGATAAGCACGCGCGCGTCGCGCGCCAGCACGCGCAGGATTTCGACACGCTGCTGCTCGCCCGCTGACAGAGCATGAATGCGGGCGCCGGGGCGGACCGCAAGGTTGAACTTGTCGGCGATTGCTCGCGTTCGCGCCTCGAGCTGGACGGCGGATGCCAATCGCGGCGTTTGCCTCCATCCGAGATGGACGTTTTCCGCAACGGTAAAGGCCTGTACCAGCTTGAAATGCTGATGGACCATGCCGATGCCGGCCGCGATTGCCTCAACTGGGGAGGCGAAGCGGACCGGTCGCCCATCGACGGCAATCTCGCCGGCGTCCGCCTGATAGATGCCGTTGAGGATGTTCATCAGCGTCGACTTGCCGGCGCCGTTCTCGCCGAGAAGCGCGTGAATCTCGCCTGCCCGGATGTCGAGGTCGACGTCTGCGTTGGCGACGACCCCGGGAAAATACTTGGCGATGCCGCGCAGCGACACGATCGGCGGTGCGCCATCGCCGCCGACGGGAAGAACTTTCGGATCAGGCATTGCAGCGTCCATCGATCAAGGCGATCCGTTTTACGTGCTAAGCCCGGATACGCCTTCGACAGACCAGTCCCAGTTGTAAAGCGCGAATTCGTCGAGCGTTTCGCCTGCCTTCACCCGCACCGCGCCGGTCGTGTCCTTAATCTCGCCGGCGAACGGGCTCCAGCCGCCCATGATCTTGTCGCGCACAGCGTCGGCCTTGGCCGCCACGTCGGCCGGAACCGTCTCGCCCCAAGTATCACGGTCAATGCCGCCGCCCAATGGCAGCAGGGCCTGGCCACCACCCGACCAGGTGCCTTCAAGTCGCTTTCTCACCTGATCGACATAGAATGCCGTCCAGTCAGGCACGATCGAGCTGACATAGGCATTTTTGCCATAGCGCCGCATGTCGGAGCTCCACATCGCAGCCCGCACGCCACGCTGTTCGGCGACCTGCAGATAGGAGGCCTCGTTCATGACGCCAAAGAGGAAGTCGCAGCCATTGTCGATCAGCGCGCTTGCGGCCTGGTTGGCGCCTTGCGGATCGAACCAGGAGTTGATGCTGATGACCTGCAGGGTGGCCGATGGATTGACGGAGCGCGCTCCCATCAGAAACGCATTGCTCGATGAGATCGCCATCGGCACCGGAAATGAAGCGATGAAGCCGAGTTTGCCGGACTTGCTGAGCAAGCCGGATGCCACGCCGATCACATAAGTTGGATGCCAATGGGCGGCGTAGTACCAACCGAGATTGTCAGCGACGTTGCGGCCGTCCGCCTCGAGAAAGGCGACTGCAGGTGTGCGTTCGACGACAGACGAGAAGAAGTCGCCATAGTTAGAGGTTGAGAACACCATCTGGGCGCCCTCGTGAACGAATTGCCGGAACGTGCGGCTGGCGTCGGCGGAGAACGGAATGCTTTCGACCACCAGTGTCTTCGCCTTCGGGAAGGCTGCCTGGAGCGCCTTGATCCCATCATTGTGCTTGGTGTTCCAGCCTTCGTCTGAAACCGGTCCGGTCAAGCCAAAGGCGATGACCGCATCCTCTTCCTTGACGCCTGCGAGAGGGGCTGCACGAGCCTGGCTGATCCAGTGCGGCAAGATCAGAGATGACGTGGAAGCTGCCGCTGAAAGAGCCAAAAACCGACGACGAGAAAAGCTACGCTGATAATTCATTGAATTCCCCCCGAAATCGAGGTGAAGGCTATTTTTTCAAACCCTTGTTGACCAGCGAATATTTGCGTTCCTAGTGTATCAAAAAAATGCAYAGTCGCGTTTCAGGTGTCGAGAATGCCCTTAATTACACAAGGCGCGAAAGCGCTGGAAATGGTCGCTCGATATGGGTCGATCCGCAAAGCGGCGGAACAGATGAATGCCACACCTTCCGCTGTGAATCGCCAAATACTGAATCTTGAGCTGGAATACGGTCAGCCACTTTTCGAGCGGTTGCCGCGCGGTATGCGGCCGACGGAAGCCGGTAGAATCCTGGTGGGCCAGGTTCGGAAACTGCAGCAGGAGATTCTCGCTGCCGGCGCCGAAGTGGAAGGCCTGCGGCCCTCGCAAGGCAGCAGTGTGAGCGTCGGAATCATGGAGTGCCTGTCGACAGGGTTCCTGCCGAAGGCGTTTCGCGCGCTTCAAGCCCRGCATCCCGGTGTCAGCCTGCGGGCATATGTTGATGGCACCAACATCATACTTGAGAAGGTTAAGTCCGGTTCCGTAGATTTGGCGGTTGCATTCAATACACCTCAGGATATCGGATTAAATATTACCAAAACTGTTCATTTGAAACTTGGAATAGTCGCTCACCCGTCGCACAAATTGATGCGGAGAAAAAGCGTTGATATCGAAGATGTATTGAACGATTATTTTTTGTCGACGGACGATAGCTTGACCATTGGACCTATGGCCGACCTCCTCATTCAGAGGTTGAGATCGCCAATACACAAGATTGCGGTTTCCAATTCCATCGCTCTTTTAAAAGCAATAGTTCAAGAAGGACTAGGAATAAGCATACTGACCTTGATTGATGTCTACGAGGAAGTGGAAAGCGGAAAACTCGGCTTTGTGCCGCTCTCAGGCCCTCGAATGTCGGCAGCGCTGTCTCTCTCTTCACGCGATGTGAACGCGCTGAC
>NZ_JBFUKO010000671.1:0-2803 GCF_056400805.1 Aminobacter sp. P4_H6_2 | reverse complement strand
GTCCATCGGCTTGCCAGCTGCGAGGTCCTCCATCACGGAATCGATGGCGCTCTGCTGGTCGTCGGTCTCCTCATAAGGGAACCGCGCCGCGAACTCGCCATAAACACCGTCCGGCGGATTCATCGCCGGGGCTTCGCGCATATGCCGTTCGGCGGCGATCTTGATCAGTTGGCCCGCCATTTCGAGCAGGCGCCGCTTGAGCTTCGCCTTGCGCGACTGCCAGGCACCGCCGCCGAGCTTGTCGAGCGTCGCCTCAGCCGAATCCGAACCGTACCGCGACAGAAGCTCGATGTTTTCGACCGGCAGGAACAGCCTACCGTCAGAGGCATAGTGGATTTCGAGGCAGTCATGCGGCGCGCCCAACGCCTCGATGGTCTTCAATCCGACAAAACGGCCGATGCCATGATCGGAGTGCACGACGATGTCGCCCGCCGATAGCGACGAGGCCTCGGCGATGAAATCGGCGGCGCGCTTGCGCTTCTTTGAACGCCGGATCAGCCGGTCGCCCAGAATGTCCTGCTCGGCAACAAAAACCAGTTCGCCAGACTCGAAGCCCGCTTCGATCGGCAGCACGGCAAGACCCGCCTCGCCCGGCTTCAGCGATTCGACCTCGGCCAAGTTCGTCACGCGCTTGAGGTTGCCGAGATGGTGCTCGTCGAGGATCTGCGTCAGGCGGTCGAGCGAACCCTCGGTCCAGCCGGCAACGACGACGCGCCGCTTGGCCGCGCGCTGGTCTGCGATATGCCGGGCCACCACGTCGAAGACATTGGCGTTGGGATCTGCGCGCTCTTCGGCAAAGCTGCGGCCGGCGTGCGAACCGGCGTGCAAGACCCTGCGTCCGCTCGAAAAAGGCGTGTCGAAGGGCGTCAGTTCGGCGTTGACCTGGTCGGCGAGTGCTGAGGTCACCTCGTCCGGCGACAGGTACATCTGTTCCGGCGCCACCGGCTTGTAGGGCACCGCGTCCTTGAGGCCCTTGCCTTCCGCCTGCTTGCGGCGGGAATCGTAGTGGTCGAGGATCAGCGTATGGCGTTCGCCGAGCGCCTCGCGCGCCAGATGATCGAACACGACCGGCGCGTCGGGCAGGTAGTCGAACATCGTTTCGAGATGCGAATAAAAGAACGGAAGCCAGTGCTCCATGCCGGCAAAGCGCCGGCCCTCGCTGACCGCGGCATAAAGCGCATCGTCGCGCGATGGCGCGCCAAAGGCGTCGATATAGCTGCGGCGAAATTTGCTGATCGTCTCCGGCGTCAGCGCCACTTCGCTCATCGGCTGAAGCGTCACCGAGTTGCGGCTGCCCGTCGTGCGCTGGGTGGCGACGTCAAAGGCACGGATCGTCTCAAGCGTGTCGCCAAAGAAGTCGAGCCTGAGCGCGTCGGCGGCGCCGGGCGCATAAAGATCGAGGATGCCGCCGCGCACGGCGAATTCGCCGACGCCACGCACCGTGGGCACGCGCTCGAAGCCGGCGCGTTCGAGCCGCGCGACCAGCAGGTTCATCTCGACCTGATTGCCCGGCTTGGCGCGGAATTCCTGTGCCTCGATCGCCGCCGATGGCGGCACGCGCTGCAGCAGGGCATTGGCCGTCGTCAGAACGATCGCCCGGTGCGGCTCCTTGCGGAGCGCAATCATCGCCGCGAGCGCATCAAGCCGGCGCGCCGCAGCGTCCGAGCCGGGGGAGACGCGGTCGTAAGGCAGGCAATCCCACGCCGGCAGTTCGAGCACGGGCAGCTCGGGTGCAACGAACGCCAACGCCTCGACGATCTGCGGCAGCCGCTGTCCGTCGCGTGCGACAAACAGTAACGGCTTATCGGGCGCCATCTCGCCAGCAGCGGTCGCCAGCGCAAAGGCCTCGTAGCCGTCGGCGACGCCATCGACGATGAACTGTCCGGCGCGACCCTTCGGCAGGCCGATTGGTTTGATCAGGCTCATGATTTCACTCAGGCTGTGAATGCGCCGCGCGACGCCACGATCTGGCGGTAGACGTCATGGTCGACAGCGTCTGGCACCGCGTGCTCCCCAATGATCCACGACAACAGCTCCTTGTCGGCGATGTCGAGCAGCACCTCGTAGTGGTCGAGCTCGTCGTCGCTCAGCTTGTGGATATTGGCGTCGGCGAAACTGCCAAGGATCAGATCCATCTCGCGCATGCCGCGGTGCCACGAGCGGAACAGAAGCTTGCGCCTGCGCGTGTCCAGCCCTTCGCTCGAGCGTGTCGATCCGGTCATTTCAGCAAATCCTTTGGTGTCCCGGCGCATATAGCGTGGATAGCTCGTCCTGTCAGCCTTTGCCCCGGCAACTCCAGCGCATAAGCTGACATCATGCGCCCATCATTGCTTGATCCGTTGTTTTCTCCCATCACTTCGCTCGCCGGCATCGGACCCAAGGTCGCTGTGCTGATCGAAAAGGTCGTCCCGGCCGATCTGGGCGACCGTGCGGCGCGTATCGGCGACCTGTTGTTTGTCCTGCCCAATAGCGTCATTGACCGGCGCAACCGTCCGGGCATCGCGCTCGCCGCCGAAGGCGCCATCGTCACGCTCGACGTGCGCATCGACAGGCATCAGCCCGCACCGCGCGGAAACCGATCGGCGCCCTACCGCGTCTTTGCCCATGACGACACCGGCGAGATCGCGCTGACCTTTTTCCACGCGCATGCCGCCTACCTCGAAAAGGCGATGCCCGAGGGTGAACACGTGATCGTCTCGGGTCGCATGGAGTGGTTCAACGGCCGCCCGTCGATGGTCCATCCCGACCATATCGCGCTCGCCAGCGAAGCCGACAAGTTGCCGCTGATCGAGCCGGTCTATCC
>NZ_JBFUKO010000670.1:0-2803 GCF_056400805.1 Aminobacter sp. P4_H6_2 | reverse complement strand
CCGGTGGCCTGCTCAATGATGAGGAAGTCCGCCGCGTCACTCACGTCGAGGCAGCGGCCTGACGGTTGTTGGCTTGACGCAAGATATGGAACGGGGCGCTTCGGCGCCCCGTTTGCGTTGTCGCCCGCGACGTCGGAACCGATTGCGAAGAAAACCTGCCAGGGCTATTTAGCGTCCATGACACAGACGACCTCGCAAGCTTGGCGTTTCAGCGACCTCGCCAATCCGACCCGCTTTATCGCACTGGTGGACAAGACCGTGCCCTGGCTTGCCGGGGCGTCGGTATTGGTGCTGGCAACCGGGCTCTATCTCGGCTTTGCCGCGCCCGAGGATTTCCAGCAGGGCAGCACCGTCCGCATCATGTACATCCATGTGCCTTTCGCCTGGCTCTCGATGATGTGCTATTCGGTGATGGCGATAGCCGCGCTTGGAACGCTTGTCTGGCGCCATCCGCTTGCCGACGTCGCGCTGAAGTCGGCGGCACCGGTTGGCGCCGTGTTCACTGCGCTCGCACTGCTAACCGGATCGATCTGGGGCAAGCCGATGTGGGGCACATGGTGGGTGTGGGACGCCCGGCTGACCTCGGTCTTCGTCCTTTTCCTGATGTATCTCGGCATCATCGCCCTGACCCGCGCGCTCGACGACCCGGCACGTTCGGCCCGCGCGGCAGCGGTCATCACGCTTGTCGGTTTTATCAACATCCCGATCATCAAGTTTTCGGTCGAGTGGTGGAACACGCTGCATCAGCCGGCTTCGGTGTTCCGTCTCGGCGGCCCGACGATTGATCCAAGCATGCTGTGGCCCCTGATGACGATGGCGCTTGGCTTTACCCTTTTGTTCTTCACTCTGCATCTTATGGCGATGCGCACCGAGATCTGGCGTCGCCGCGTCGTCGCCATGCGCCAGATTGCAGCGCGCAGGGCCGAGCGCCAGCAGGCCTGACTGCCCTGATGTAAAACAAGGAAGAGACCATGTGGCCGGATCGTCGAATTCTTGATCTTCTGGGCCTCGAACTTCCGATCYTTCAGGCGCCGATGGCTGGACCGGTCGATTCCGAGATGGTGATTGCCGTGTCGGAGGCCGGTGGCCTTGGCGGTCTCCCTTGCGCGCTGATGTCGCCGGAAAAGGCGCGCACCGAGCTCGGCATCATTCGCCAGCGCACCGCGCGGCCGATCAACATCAACTTCTTCTGCCACAAGCAGCCTGAGGACGATCCCGCGCGCGAAGCCGCCTGGAAGCACAGGCTCGAACCTTTTTACCTCGAACTCGGGCTTGATCCGGCAGCGCCCGCCCCGCGTTCGGCACGCGCGCCCTTCGATGCCGAGTTCTGCGAGATCGTCGAGAAATTCCGCCCCGAGGTGGTGAGCTTCCATTTCGGCCTGCCGGACGCCGCACTGCTCGACCGCGTCAAGGCGACCGGCGCCAAGGTACTGTCGTCGGCGACGACCGCCGACGAGGCGGTATGGCTGGAGGCGAGAGGCTGCGACGCTATCATCGCCCAAGGTGCCGAGGCCGGAGGTCACCGCGGCATATTCTTGACCGACGATATCGCCAACCAGCCCGGCACCTTCGCGTTGGTGCCACAGGTGGTCGATGCCGTCAAAGTGCCTGTCATCGCCGCCGGCGGCATCGCCGACGCGCGCGGCATCGTCGCGGCTTTCGTGCTTGGCGCTTCGGCGGTGCAGATCGGCACGGCCTATCTGTTCTGCCCCGAAGCCAAGGTAGCCGCTCCCCATAAGGCGGTGCTGCGCGCGGCGAAGGACGACCACACCGCACTGACCAATGTCTTCACCGGCCGCCCCGCGCGCGGCATCGTCAACCGCATCATGCGCGAGGTTGGCCCGATGTCGGATATGGCGCCTGCATTYCCGTTGGCGGGCGGCGCGCTGGCGCCGCTCAGGGCCAAATCTGAGCCGCTTGGTTCAGGCGATTTCATGTCGCTATGGTCGGGGCAGGCGGCTCGTTTCGGCCGCGAAATGCCGGCCGCCGAGCTGACACGAGTGCTCGCCGACGAAGCGCAGGCGCTGCTCGCCAAATTTGCCAGATAGAACTGCCCCGATTTGGGGCTACTTCGGCGTCAGCGTGCGCCGCACCGCATCGTGCCAGCCTTTCAGCTTGGCGGTGCGCAGGTTCGGCTCCATTTGAGGCGTGAACTGCCGGTTGAGCGCCCAGGCCTTGGAGAACTCCTTGGCCTTCGGCCAGACGCCGGCGTGAGAGCCGGCCAGCCATGCGGCCCCAAGGGCGGTGGTTTCGAGCACGGTCGGCCGGTCGACAGGCGCATCCAGGATGTCGGCCAGCCGCTGCATCGTCCAGTCGGAGGCGACCATGCCGCCGTCGACGCGCAGCACAGTCTTGCCGTTTCTGGTCTTCCAGTCCTTCTTCATGGCATCGAGCAGGTCCAGGGTCTGATAAGCGACCGATTCCAGCGCCGCGCGCGCGAACTCTTCAGGACCCGTATTGCGGGTCAGCCCATAGATCGCACCGCGCGCCTCGGCATCCCAATGCGGCGCGCCGAGCCCGACGAAGGCCGGCACCAGATAGACGCTCTGCGTGTCGTCGGCATGGGCCGCCAGCTCGCCGCTATGCTCGGCCTTGCCGATCACCTTGATGCCGTCGCGCAGCCATTGCACGGCGGCACCCGCAACGAAGATCGACCCTTCGAGCGCATAGGTCGTCTTGCCGTCGAGCCGGTAGGCGATGGTCGTCAACAGCCGGTTCTTGGAGCGGACGATGTCGCTACCGGTATTGAGGATGGCAAAACAGCCGGTGCCATAGGTGGATTTCATCATGCCCGGTTCGAAGC
>NZ_JBFUKO010000669.1:0-2803 GCF_056400805.1 Aminobacter sp. P4_H6_2 | reverse complement strand
GTCGATGACCCAGGGGGTGAGGCTAACCACCGGCGTTGAATTCGCATCACGCGACAGCCGGCCAAATCCGGTTCAGCTGGACAGGACGGAACCGCTTGCGCGCCAGATTTTCCCGCTCAGGCAGCGCATCGAGCCGAAACCCTGGATGGGATCGCGCCCGTGCCTGCCAGACATGAGGCCAGTAATCGGCCGGGGTTATCGGCACAAAGGGCTGTGGTTTGCCTTTGGCCACAATCACCACGGCCTGACCCTCGGCCCGATCACCGGACGCCTGTTGGCTGAAATGATCACGGGCGAGCCGACGTTCACAGACCCCGCGCCCTACGGCTTAGGGCGCTTTTGCCATTGAGCTCACAACCACCGGTCCCCAAATAGGCCGCCGGATGGGTCTGCTTCTGACCGCCAGCGCCAGCGGAAATAGGCCTTTCCAACGCGCGACGGGCCTTCGTTGTGGCCCGCAGGTCGCGGCAGTTTTGCCTAGGAAGCTCCCTCTGCCTTCTGTTGCACCGTCGGTGCCGATGATGACAGCGAGCACCATAACCTTGATGCCCGACGAAATGACATTGCCCAGCGCGCGCTCGGCCATGAAGGCGGATTTACCGACCGAAGGGAATGAGGACAAAGCCTGCCAGGTCCAGYGCCCGAAACACCGTCAACCGCTCTTGTGCATCGGCACGAAGGTGCGCGGTTGATTTGCCGGAACTATCTCAAGCATCATGGCCACCATTTCGAATACGAAGTGAAATTCGTCGATTTGCTGTGGCTCGGGGGTGATGTCTGTCCGGGGGCGGCGATGCAATCGGTTCGGACGCAACGCGCCTTGCTTATTTACCGCTAGCGGCTGCAGCGTTCCCGCGCGCAGGTCGAGCAATGATCCCGCATAGGCCGACGTGCCAAGCCTGCTTGCAGTCTCCTTGGCGTCAAGGACCCTGACCGGCGCCCCCCGCCTTTGCCACTGCGCCTCGCGCTCCCTGATTTCCTTCAGCCCGGCTGGGCCGACCGCGCAGTGAAGCGTGCCGTTCCGCTGCAGTTCGCAATCGATGCGATGCTTGTCAATCAAGGCCATCACCAGCGCTGGCCCTTCGCCAAGAAGCTCTAGCAGCCGCTCGCCATAGACAGGCCCGAGTGATCCAGACACGTCGGCCGGCGCCAGCCATAGGCCAGCATTGATCAGGCCGACATTGCGGCCGGCGCCGCCAAAGCCGATCTCCTGGCCTTCCAGAAGCACCACCCGCCGGCCCGCCTCGGCAAGATGCAGCGCGCAGGACATTCCCGTATAGCCGCCACCAACAATGACGATTTCGGCCGAAACGTTCCCGTCGAGCATCGCTGTTACTGGTGCCGCGGGCGCCGTCGCTTCCCAGAGCCCATGTGAGTGAGGATTGTTGAGCATCGGCGGGCTTTCGTGGGCTTCGGTTGTGAGGGTAGGAGATCTCCGCCTGGCTCTTGGCCGGGACGGGCAGGCTTGCGATTCAGGCGATGGCGCCGGTCAGACCGGCGCAGGCCTCGGCGATCCTGCGGGTCGCTTCCTCGAGCTCTTGGCGTGAGGTGGCGTAGGAGATACGGAAGAATGGCGACAGGCCAAAGGCCGAGCCGGGCACCACGGCGACCCGAGCGTGCTCGAGCAGGTATTTGCACAGGTCGCTGTCGCTTGTGAGCGTTTGGCCGGTCCGCGTCACCTTGCCAATCAGGCCGGCGCAACTGCTGAACGTATAAAATGCGCCTTCCGGAACACGGCACTCGATGCCTTCGATGCCGTTCAGCCTTTCCACGACGAGATCGCGGCGTGCACGAAAACTTTCGCGGCGCTCAGTCAGGAAGTCTTGCGGTCCGGTCAACGCCTCGATCGCTGCAGCCTGGCTGACCGAAGACGGGTTGGATGTGGACTGGCTCTGGATCACCGCCATCGCCTTGATGAGCGGGCGGGGGCCAGCGCCATAGCCGATGCGCCAACCGGTCATCGCGTAGGCTTTGGAGACCCCGTTGACGGTCAGGATGCGGTCGCGGAGCCTGGGTACCAACTGCGCCGGCGTAACGAAGCGGAAATCATTGTAGACGATGTGTTCGTAGATGTCGTCGGCCAGCAGCCAGACGTGGGGGTGCTGCAGCAGCACATCCAGCAGCGGCCGATAGTCGGCTTGCGAATAGGCTGCGCCAGTAGGGTTCGAGGGCGAGTTCAGCAAAAGCCAGCGCGTCGCCGGCGTGATCGCCTGGTTCAGCTGCTTCGCCRTCAGCCGAAACCCGTTGCTGATATCGCAGGCCACCAGAACAGGCACCCCGCCGGCGACCCGGATGATATCGGCATAGGACGTCCAGTAGGGAGCAGGCAGGATCACCTCGTCGCCCGGGTTGAGCGTGGCCATGAAGGCGTTGAAGATGACCTGCTTGGCGCCGCTCGAAACGGTGATCTCGTCGGTCGCGACATCGAGGCCGTTTTCGCGCCTGAACTTTTCGCGGATCGCCTGCTTCATCGCAGGCGATCCGTCGAGTGTGGTATATTTTGTCTCGCCGCGCTCGATGGCCTTCCAGGCCGCCTCCTTGATATTGTCCGGTGTGTCGAAGTCGGGCTCGCCGGCGCCGAGAATGATCACGTCCTCGCCGGCATTTCGCATCGCCATTGCACGGGCGCCGATCTGCAGGATTTCCGACACGCCGATCCCGGCGATGCGGGAAGCCGGCGCGAAGGGTGTCGTCTGGTTTTTGGTCYGCATCAGCATCGGCCCGCTTACTCGATGTCGAAGGACACGCCCTGCGCCAAAGGCAGCGCCTTGGAGTAGTTCACCGTGTTGGTGGCACGGCGCAT
>NZ_JBFUKO010000668.1:0-2811 GCF_056400805.1 Aminobacter sp. P4_H6_2 | reverse complement strand
TCCCGCCGCATATGCCACCGCCGCGTCCTTCCTGCTGCTTGTCGTCGTGCTTCTGATCAAGCCCTACGGCCTGTTCGTCTCGGAGGTGAAGCGTGTTTGAGTTCCTCATCCATGTCGCGATCATGGCCTGCCTCTACGGGCTGTTGTCACTCAGCCTCAATCTGCAGGTCGGCTTTGCCGGGCTGGTCAATTTCGGCCAGGTGATCTTGTTTGGCTGCGGCACCTATGGCGCGGCCATCGCCTTCTCGCACCAGCTCGGCCCGGTCGCCGGCATCGCGCTCGGCATCGTCTTCGCCGTGGTGGTCGCTGCTGCCTTCGCGCGTCTCGGCCGCAATCTCGGTGCCGACTATTGGGGCATCGCCACGCTTGCGGTCGCTGAAGTGCTGCGCATCCTCGCCAACAACGAGGCCTGGCTGACCGGCGGCGCGCAAGGCGTCGGCGGCATCCCGCTTTTGTTCGGCGACATGCCGCGTCCCTTGGGCCCGCTGATGACGCTTGGCCTGTGCGTTCTCCTGCTGCTCGCCGCCTGGTGGCTGTGCCAGCGCCTGACCACCAGCCGCTACGGGCTGGCGCTCAAGCTGATGCGGGAAGAGCCGCAGCTTGCCGCGTCGCTCGGCTATGACCTGGCAGCGCTCAAGACGCAGACGCTGATGGTCGCAGCCGTCCTGGCCGCCGCCTCAGGCTTCGTCTTTGCCCACTACATCACCTTCGTCGGCCCCGACCAGTTGGTCAGTTCCGAGACCTTCCTGATCTGGGCGATGGTCATCATCGGCGGCTCTGGCAACCATCTCGGCGCCATTGTCGGCGCGATCCTGATGCAGTTCCTGTTCGCCTTCGTGCCGTTCGTGAAGGACGCGCTTGGCCTGCCGTCGGAATATGTCGCGGCCATGCGCCTGACGCTGGTAGGCGGCGGCCTGCTCGCCTTCCTGATGTGGCGCACGCAGGGCCTGATCCCCGAACGTATCGGAGGCAAGCAAAATGGCTGAGGCTGTCCTGACCGCCGAGCGCGTCGCAAAGGCCTTCGGTGCCCACAAGGTGCTGAGCGACGTGCGCTTTCGCATCGGCGCCGACGAGATCGTCGGCCTGCTAGGGCCAAATGGCTCGGGCAAGTCGACCCTGCTCAACATCGTCTCGGGCTTTTCACGCCCCGATGCCGGCGATATCCTTTTCCTTGGCAAATCTGTTGCCGGCATGCCTTCATACAAGATCGCCCGCCAGGGCCTGGTCCGCACCTTCCAGTTGCCGTCGATGCCGCACCGCATGACCGTGCGCGAAGTGCTGCGCGCGGGATCGCGTGACGGGGCAGGGCTGCTCGACGCCTTCACCGGCAAGGGCAGCGACGACGCCGAGGCCGAGGAGCTGATCGAACAGTTCGCGCTCGCGCCTGTCGCCCACCAGCCGGCAAGCTCGCTGTCGGGCGGCCAGAAGAAGCTGCTCTCCATCGCGCTCGCCTTGCGCACCAGGCCGAAGCTGCTCTGCCTCGACGAGCCGACGGCGGGCGTTCATCCGCAGCTGCGCAGTCGCATGGTGGAGCTGCTCAAGGCGTTCAACAAGCGCGGCGTCGCCATGCTGGTTGTCGAACACGACATGCATTTCATCCGCGAATTATGCAGCCGCTGCATCGTGCTCGACCGTGGCGAAATCATCGCCGATTGCGCCCCGCGCGAACTCACCGAAAACGAACGCGTCGTCGAGGCCTATCTCGGCAAGTCGGTCGCCAAGCAGAAGGTGTCGGCATGATCCGCGTCAACAAAGTGCGCGCCGGCTATGGCGACGGCCCCGACATCCTGCAGGGCATCGACCTTACGGCTTCCGGCGGCGAAATCGTCACCATTCTCGGTCCCAATGGCTGCGGCAAGTCCACGCTGCTGAAATGTATCGCCGGTTTCGTCAGGCCGCGCGGCGGCGCAGTCGAGATGGAGGGCCGCGATGTCAGCGCGGTTGCCGTGCACGACAAGGTCAAGCACCATCGCATGGGCTTTGTGCCGCAGACCGACAATGTGTTTTCGACGCTGAGCGTTGCCGACAATATCCTGCTCGGCGCCCGCCATCTGCCGGTGGCCGAACGCAACGAGCGTTATGCCGAATTGATGGGGCAATATCCTTCGCTGGCCTCAAAGCAGGAGCGCAAGGCGTCGGCCTTGTCGGGCGGCGAGCRCCAGATCCTTTCATTGGCCCGCGCCCTGATCTCCAACCCCAAGGTGCTGCTGCTGGACGAACCCTCGGCGGGTCTGTCGCCTCTGATGATGCACGATGTGTTTGCCGCGATCGCCGAGATCCGCGACCGCACCGGCATGTGCATCGTCATGGTCGAGCAGAACGCTTTCGAAGCACTCAGTGTTGCCGACCGCGCCTATGTGCTGTCGCTCGGCAAGGTGGCGATCGAGGGCAAGGCAGCAGACCTGCTGGCCGATCCCGCGATGCGCCATCTCTACCTCGGCGGCGAGCCCCCGGCCGCCGAGCCTCATCCCCGGCTCGCGGCAGTCAGCTGACGCAGCACCTCCCCAGACATAGAAGGGCAAATCATGACCATGGCTGCACAGCCGGCCGGCCAGGCCGGTCTCGTTTCGAACATCGAAAACATCCCGTTCGACACCGACAACGGCATCGGCCAGACGGCCAATCTCGGCCTTCTGGTGCTGCGCACCGACCAGACCATCGAGGACGAATTCCGCTTCGCCTTGCCTGAAGGAGTGGCGCTTTATGAGGCGCGGCTGCACTCGCCGGTCGAGATCACGCCTGACAATCTGCGCAAGATGGAAGCCGACATCCCCGGCACCGTCGGCCTCTTGCCCGACGTGCGCTTCGACG
>NZ_JBFUKO010000667.1:0-2814 GCF_056400805.1 Aminobacter sp. P4_H6_2 | reverse complement strand
GGCCTCAAACCGAGAAGCGTCTGGCGCGACAAAAACGCGTCAACATCCTGATAGGATACGCCACCAATGAAGCGGAACGATCCTTTTCCTACGTTCATCTTGTACGAACAAGTCAGGCCGAAGTCGTTGGTATCAATCGAAAATTTCACGGCTGTCGGGGAATAGGCATTGTTGAGCCCGTAGTCGGCGTCAGCACCATATGGCTTTGTGTATGAAGCCAGGCAGTCAACAGGCTCAACAACGTTGAACTTGAGGCCGACGCGCGGCACGGCATAGTCGCCTTCGACCTTGACCTCTGATGACTTCAGACCTGAGGGGTCGAGGCGGCGAACGTTCTTCAACGTGCGCTGAGGCGACACATAGGTCACGCCGGCTTCAAACGAATAAGGTGCTGCATCAAACAACTGGTCAATATTGACACCGCCGCGATCAAAACCGCCGGCCTGCGCCGCACTTGCCGCAACGATTGTCAGCGCCGTTGCCCCCAGCAGCGCTTTGAAACGCAAAAAATTCATTAGGTCCTCTCCCGAATGCTCGTGAGCCGAATTGAACGATTTCATTGTCTTCACGCAACATTGATTTTTCACAAACGCCCGCGCCGAATTCGCCTCTCGACGTGATCGCCGCAGACCTTCCGCTTACGCAAACGTCAATTTTGGTGATTTCGCTGTTTTCGCGAACAGAGTTTCCAGGAATACCCATGGATCAATGCGCGGAAACAGGCATTTTCCCGCCATTTCAGTCCTTTGTTACATTATGGCAACAATCAGGCGAAAAATGGATACATCAGCTTCAGCTTACGCAGCGGCATGTATACAGCGAGAAAAAAGAAGTTCCTGCCGCAGCGTCAAGCCACGACAGGGGTTGAACTTCGAATCGTCAGCCGGCGTCCCTGACGCGGGAAAGCGCGGTATCGAGCTTTTCCTGCATCTGGCGATAGTCCTCGAGTTTTTCACGCTCGGCCGCGACGATCTCTTCGGGGGCAGAGGCAACGAACTTTTCGTTCGACAGCTTCTTGTGCAGTCGCGCGATCTCTTCGGTTGTCTTGGCGAGCTCCTTTTGCAGGCGCGCGGCTTCCGCACTGAGATCAATCAGCCTGCCGAGCGGCAGGCATGCGGTTGCTTCGCCGGCAACGATCTGCGCCGCCCCCTTGGGCGCTACCGCCTCGTGCGTGATCCCGCCGACACGCGCCAGCCGGGCGATTGCCGACTGATGACGCTTGAGGCGCGCAAGCGTCTCATCATTGGCGCCGACAAAGACCAGCGGCGCAATAGCCGCCGGCGGCACGTTCATCTCCGAGCGCACCGAGCGAATGCCGCTGACCAGATCGACCAGCCAGTTGATCTCGGCGGCGGCCGCAGTGTCCTCGAAATCAGGCGCCGGCCAGGCTGCATGGCAGAGCAGCGACGCCCGCTCCTTGCCTTCGCCCGCCGTATGCGCCCATAGCTCCTCGGTCATGAACGGCATCATCGGGTGCAGCAGCTTGTAGACCTCGTCGAGCACGAAGGCCGCAACCGCCTGGCTTTCGGCCTTGGCGGCTTCGTCTTCGCCCATGAAGATCGGCTTCAGCAGTTCTAGGTACCAATCGCAGAAAGTATTCCAGACAAAGCGATAGGCCGAACCCGCCGCTTCGTTGAAGCGATAGGAGGTGATCGCAGCAGTCACTTCGCGCGTCGCGCGGGTGAGTTCGGTCAGGATCCAGCGGTTGACCGTCAGCTTGGCGTCGTTGAGCCAGAACTCGTCATTGCGCGCAACGCCGTTCATCTCGGCAAAGCGCGTGGCGTTCCACAGCTTGGTGCCGAAGTTGCGGTAGCCGGCGATGCGGGCCGGGTCGAGTTTTACGTCGCGCCCCTGCGCCGCCATGATGGCCAGCGTAAAGCGCAGCGCATCCGCACCGTACTCGTCGACCAATTCGATCGGATCGATGACGTTGCCCTTCGACTTCGACATCTTCTGGCCGCTCTTGTCGCGAACCAACGCATGGACATAGACCGTGTGGAACGGCTCTTCCTCCATGAAGTGCAGGCCCATCATCATCATCCGGGCGACCCAGAAGAAGATGATGTCGAAGCCGGTCACCAAAACGTCCGTCTGGTAGTAAGTGTCGAGTTCCGGCGTCTTGTCAGGCCAGCCGAGCGTCGAGAACGGCCACAGTGCTGACGAAAACCAGGTGTCGAGCACGTCTTCGTCGCGGGTCAGGATCTTGCCGGGCTCGAAATTCTCAAGCTGCTCCTCGACCCAGGCCTTCCACGGTCCGGCAAGTGCGAGATAGTGCTGGATCGCCGCGTCGAGCGCTTCTTCTTCGGTGCGCTCGACAAAGACGTGGCCGTCCGGGCCATACCATGCCGGGATCTGATGTCCCCACCAAAGCTGGCGCGACACGCACCAGGGCTGGATGTTCTCCATCCAGTCGAAATAGGTCTTTTCCCAGTTCTTGGGCACGAAATTGGTGCGGCCCTCGCGCACGCTACGGATTGCCGGCTTGGCCATCTCGGCGGCGTTGACATACCACTGGTCGGTCAGGAACGGCTCGATCGGCACACCGCCACGGTCGCCATGTGGCACCATGTGCTTGTGCGGCTCGATCTTGTCGAGGAAACCGCCCTCCTCCATCATCTGGACGACCAGCTTGCGTGCCGCGAATCGGTCGAGGCCATGCAGCTGCGCCCACACGCCGTCGCGCATCTCGCTGCGCTCGACACCTTCGAGAAACTCCTCGTTGTCGACGATGTTGATGTTGGCTTCGACGGTCAGGATGTTGATCGCTGCGAGATTGTGTCGCTTGCCGACCTCGAAATCGTTGAAATCGTGTGC
>NZ_JBFUKO010000666.1:0-2819 GCF_056400805.1 Aminobacter sp. P4_H6_2 | reverse complement strand
GGCCAAGGGAGGAAACTTGCGAAAATTTTTGAGCACGCTCGCAATCGCGGCGGCTGCGTCGACCTGTTTGGCTTCGACCCAGGCGCTTGCCGAAACCGCCAACCCGTTCAAGTGCGAGCCGGGTGAGAAATACGTCATGAACGTCATGGTCTCGGGCGTCGAATACTGGTTCCCGGTCTACGAGATGTTCAAGCAGGCGGGCCAGCAGTTCGGCTGCGAGACAGAATATACCGGCACGCCCGAATACGACGTCAACAAGCAGATCGCCACCTTCGACCAGGCGCTGGCCCAGAAGCCGGCCGGCATTCTCGTGCATCCGATGAACTCCGATCCGTTCATCGAGCCGATCAACCGCGCCATCGAGCAGGGCACGGCGGTCGTCACCTTCGCCGCCGACTCGCCCAATTCCAAGCGCGTCTCGTTCATCACCTCGGACAATCTGGCCGAAGGCACCTATGCCGCCGACGCCGTTGCCAAGGCAATGGACGGCAAGGGCGAATATGCCGTGCTGGAAAACCCCGGCCAGGACAATCACGACAAGCGCGTCTCGGCCTTCATCGCCCGCATGGAAGCCAAGTGGCCCGACATGAAGCTCGTCGGCCGCGCGGCTTCGAACCAGGACCCGACCAAGGCCTATCAGGCCGTGCTCTCCCTGGCGCAGGCGCATCCTGATCTCGGCGCGGTGTTCATGCCGGAAGCCAATTCGGCCATCGGTGCTGCCCAGGCAGCCAAGGAAGGCGGCGGCAAGATCAAGGTCATGCTGGCCGACGTCAACGCCAAGATCCTCGACATGATCAAGGCCGGCGAGATCTACGGATCGGTCAATCCCAACCAGGGCATGCAGGGCTATATGGGCTTCATGCTGTTGTGGATGGCCAAGCATCCTGAGCTGATCGACCCGATGAACGACACCAAGCGTTCGGGTGCCAACGGCATGAGCGTGCCCTTCGTCGACAACGGCTTCTCCATCGTGACAGCCGAAAACGCCGACGATTTCTATTGGGACAAATACCTGCAGCGCCGCGGCACCAAGGGCATCGAGGAATAAGCTCGAAATCCTTTGCCTCGACGGTTCGTTGGGGCGGATAAAGTCGGAAGGGGGTTTGCGCCCCCTTCCCCCTCGCAGCGCCCATCGCAGGAGCATGGCGTGACAGAGACGCCCATTCTTGAAATACGCGGCCTGTCCAAGGCGTTCGGCCCGGTCAAGGCGCTGAGCGACGTGCAGTTCGAGCTCAGGCGCGGCGAAATCCATGCGCTGTGCGGCGAAAATGGTGCTGGCAAGTCGACGCTGATGAACATGATCGCCGGCGTGCTGCAGCCCGACCGGGGCGAGATCCTGATCGACGGGGCGGCTGTTTCGATCCCCTCGCCGGCAGTGGCCCAGCGTCTCGGCATCGCGCTCGTCCATCAGGAAATCGCGCTGTGCCAGGACGCGACGGTGGCCGAAAACATCTACATGGCCGCGATCAATGCCCGCCGTGCGCCGCTGATGAATTTCCAGAAGCTTTATGCCGACGCGCAGAAGGTCATGGACCTGCTCGCCCCTATCCCGGTCCGCACCAAGGTCGCCGACCTCTCCATTTCCAACCAGCAACTCGTCGAGATCGCCAAGGCGCTGACGCTCGACTGCAAGGTGCTGATGCTCGACGAACCCACCGCAGCACTGACCGAAAGCGAAGCGCAAAGGCTGTTTGCCATCGTGCGCGGCCTCAAGGATCGCGGCATTTCGGTGGTCTACATCAGCCATCGCATGGCAGAGATCTTCACTCTGTGCGACCGCGTCACCGTCTTCCGTGACGGCCACTATGTCGCCACCGACCCGATTGCCGAAAGCTCGCCCGATGATGTCGTGCGCAAGATGGTCGGCCGCGAGATCACCCAGCTCTACCCCGACAAGCTGGCGCCGCAAGAACCTGGCCGCATGCTGCTCTCTGTCGAAAACCTTTCCGACGGCGACCGCTTCGCAGATGTGAAATTGCAGCTGCGCGCCGGCGAAATTCTTGGCATTGGCGGCCTGATCGGCGCTGGCCGCAGCGAGATCGCGCAGACCATCTGCGGGTTGAGGCCGGCGACGTCAGGCACCGTCGCGCTCGATGGCAAAGCGCTTCGCATCCGCAACTACAGCGACGCCGTCAAGGCAGGCCTCGTCTACCTCTCCGAAGACCGCAAGGGCTCGGGCGTGTTCCTTGACATGCCGATCGCGGCAAACATCTCGGCCCTCGACCTTGGCAAGCTGACCGGATCGCTCGGCCTGCTCGACCGCAAGGCGGAGGACCGCCAGGCGACCGATCTGACCAAGCGCCTCGGCGTGCGCATGGCCGGCATCGACGTCGCCGTCTCGACGCTGAGCGGCGGCAACCAGCAGAAGGTTGCGATCGCCAAGCAGCTGTCGATCGACCCAAAAGTCATCATCATGGACGAGCCGACGCGCGGCATCGATGTCGGCGCCAAGGTCGAGATCCATCGCCTGCTGCGCCAGCTTGCCGCTAGGGGTGTCGGCGTTGTCGTCATCTCGTCGGAGCTGCCGGAACTCATCGGCCTGTGCGACCGCGTCATGGTGGTGCGCGAAGGCAGCATCGCCGGCGAGCTCGGCGCGGACGAGCTTGGCGAAGAAGCCATCATCATGCTGGCCTCTGGCGTCCAGAACTCTTCAAATCAAAAAAAGCAGGCCCAAAATGTCGCCTAGGGAAGCGGGAGAAACCCTCATGCACGCCGATATCAAGGCAGAAGGTGGCGCGCGGCGCATCAATTTCGTCCGCCTCGCCTCGATGCGCGAAGCCGGCCTGATCGTCATCATCCTGGCGTTGTGCATCGCCATG
>NZ_JBFUKO010000665.1:0-2821 GCF_056400805.1 Aminobacter sp. P4_H6_2 | reverse complement strand
GTTCAACCTCACTCTCCTACCTATCGGTGACAAGGTCATGCAACACTTCACCTTCAGTACTGCTGATATCGACGCCGCTATCGCGTTCCCACAATGGTTCGACGAARTTCTCCCTCGGCTAGAGGTTGAACCGCATAGCGCCGAAGCGATGAATTTTTTCTGCAGCATTGTCGGTCGCCGCACCCGCGGCATTGCCATCGCCCGGGTCGAGATATCGAGTGACTCGGGCGTCTGGCATGAGAAGGTTCAGCCCTTCAGCGCCGACGATAGTTTACGCATCTACCGGGTGGAAAGCGGGATGCTCTCTCTGAAGACGAGAAACGGCAGTGAACATCACGTCGAACCAGGTGACGCTTTCGTGTCAGGGCCAGAAGCAGTGACACAATATTCGATAGCTCCAGCGCAGCCAGGCGTCACGGCACTGGTTGGAGACATGACAGCTATTCCCTTTTGTCGACTGGAGGAATACGGACGCTTCTTCCCGCGCGACCTGGCGCGGCCGCTACCGCACACACCGACGGGAAACATCATCAATACCTATGTCGAGGCCCTTAGTTCCGACGACACGCAGGCCTCCGAATTCCTAGGTCTGATGAACAGCTTCACGGAGCTTGTGGCTGTCACCATGGGCGAATGCGGCAATAGCCCTCATAGCCRGGCGCGCGATGACATGTATTGCCGAGCACTGGCCCACATTCGTAGGCATCACACGAACCCAAGCTTGACTGTCGAGGAGATTGCGACGGTCTTGGGAGTGAGTGAACGCGCCCTGTTTGCGGCATTCGACGACAGGGAGTTCACGCCGCACAGATATATCAATCGGATGCGCATAGAGACCGCCAAGTCGCTGCTGAGCGATAGCGGCGGCAAGCCGAACATCATGGAAATTGCGTTCAATAGCGGTTTTGAAAGCGTTTCGACTTTCAACAGACAATTCCGCTCCCAAACGGGTGTTTCACCATCAAAGTTCAGGGCAAGGTGACTCTGACTTGGGCCGTCCACGACGACTTGGCGCGGGCGCCACGCACTGCACGTGCTCTTTACATTTGATGTCAAAGCCATTTTGAGACGCGACTATTGCGCAAGTGCCGAAGCACCGGCAAGCCGGTGGGTCATCATCGCTGTTTCTTCGACCACTGTCGTCCGAATGCCACTTCTCCCTGACCGAGCATCAGCATCTGGCAGAGCGACGGCCACTACGCAGAGGTTCCGGCACGCTTTTGACGATATCGGCAATCGGGCAGTTTTCCAGAACTGCAAGTTGTTGATCGTGCGCCTTGGACCTGCGAACAGAGCCATCGTGAACTCCCACCCAGAATGCGCCAAAGACCTGCCACAGCCGCAGTTTTTGCGCACAGATCATGCGGTATTTGCGGCGACAGCCCAGGTGAACCTGCCTAGCCTGCCAGCGCAACTTGTCGTTTGAAGCAAGACAATTGCCGAAAGCAACATGTTTGATCTGAAGGAACGGATGGTAGTTCGGTCGCTGTGGAATGTAATCGATGGTTTATTTAACGATTAACTTGGTTTCGTGCTGAGAAGTTTTTGAATCAAGATTACCTCTACCTCAAGCGTCACAGCAAAAATCCCGCCGCAAGTGAGCAACTGCCCCGCAGTGCGGCAATAAAATTGTTATCGGCCGGCGGCAAGCAGCCGTTGGCTATGCGGAACTTTGTCCGCACGAAAGGAGTATGGCATGTCGACACGATCAAGTCTGAGGTTCGCTATGCGAGCGCTTCTCGTCCGCGAGCGTTTCGATCAGGGGTCGGCGGCAGGGCGCGCCGTCACCAATTTGGTTGAAGAACTCGAACGACGCGAGATCGAAGTTGTGCTCTCCACGCATGTCGAGGATGCCATCGCCATCGTCAGCACCGATCCGACGATCCAGTGCCTGCTGCTCGATTGGGATCTCGACGACGGCGATGACCATGGCGCAGCCGGCCTGGTGCTTGATGCCATGCGGGAGTTCAACGGGGATGTGCCGATCTTCCTGCTGGCCGATCGCAGCGCCGCCTCCACCATCTCCGCCGATGTCATGACCAAAGCGGACGATTTCATCTGGCTGCTCGAAGACACCACCGATTTCATTGGTGGACGCGTGCTGACCGCGCTGCAGCGTTATCGTTCCGCAGCGCTGCCTCCGATGTTCGCGAAGTTGGTCGAATTCGCGCAGACCTATAAATATTCCTGGCACACGCCTGGGCATACCGGCGGCACCGGTTTCCTCACCTCGCCCGTCGGTCGCGCCTTCTTTGAGTTTTTCGGCGAAAGCCTTTTCCGCTCGGACCTGTCGATTTCGGTCGGCGAACTGGGCTCGCTACTGGATCACAGCGGCGCGATCGGAGCCGGCGAACGCTACACCGCGAAGGTCTTCGGCGCTGACCGCAGCTACTACGTCACCAACGGGTCCTCGACATCGAACCGGGTGATCCTGATGGCAAGCGTGACGCGCGATCAGGTGGCGTTGTGCGACCGCAACTGTCACAAGTCGGTCGAGCATGCGATGACCCTGTCAGGCGCCATCCCTTGCTATCTGATGCCGACGCGCAATGCGCTCGGTCTCATCGGGCCGATCCCACCCGAACGGCTGACGCCAGCGGCGCTCCGCCTGCTGGTGACCGAAAATCCGCTGGTGAAGGAAGGTCCCGACGCCAAACCCGTCCACGCCGTCATCACCAATTCCACCTATGACGGGCTTTGCTACAACGTCGCGCGGCTCGAAGAGCTGATGGGCGAAAGCGTCGACCGCCTGCATTTCGACGAGGCCTGGTACGCCAATGCGCGTTTCAACCCAATCTATCGCGAGCGTTTTGCCATGCAT
>NZ_JBFUKO010000664.1:0-2831 GCF_056400805.1 Aminobacter sp. P4_H6_2 | reverse complement strand
CCGCTAGGTAGCGCCGGTCGCTGCGATCCATGGATCGAACGACCCGGCCWTTGTCGATGGCCTGATGCGCGCCCGTAGCTCAGCTGGATAGAGCACCAGACTACGAATCTGGGGGTCAGAGGTTCGAATCCTTTCGGGCGCGCCATTTTCTTCAAATGGTTCATAAAACATGAGTTACACGTGGCTTTGGCACTGCTGGGGCGCGCAAAATGACGATGTTGGTTGCTTCGATGGACCACAGTCCGCAAGAAATACCAAACGATCGCAGTATTTGGCACACCTCCGCCTTTTTGGTTTCTGTCAGCGCCGAACAGTGGGGCTGGGACGAGTATCTTGGTCCTCTGCTCAATCCACAAGGCAAGAGGTTGCGGAAGTGGACTGGAAAGAACCCTGATCGCTATCGCAGGGAGTTTCGTCGGCAGATTCCCCAGGTGCTCGCCAGTAGCAGTGTCTTTGGCTTAGCGCTCAGCGTCCAAGGTGGGACGGTCGTCGATTCCTTGGCTGAGTTGATCACCCAAATGGCTCTCGATGGGCACCTACATGTTTCGGGACAGGAGGTAACGGTCGCCGGCCTCGCGTCCGGACGAGACTTTACGATCTCAACGGTTCAAGCCGCGTACGTAATTTACCTCATTCATTTTATCTGTCGCATGCATGCGTTCATTCTCGAAAGCCTAAATGGAGATCAGGCTGAACCGTTGGTCACATGTGACTGGCAGATAAGTCCAGACAACTTTCCCAACGGGGTCAACGGACCCATGGCGACCCTATTTTCCATAGTAGCAAACAGTGCCGCTGCGCTTGGTCTGGTGCGCGGCAATCTCCGAGTCTCGACCCACCTACAGGGAGATCCGGGCGCTGAGGTCTGTGATAACTTAGCAGGGATGCTGAAAGACGATCTGTATTGCGGATCGAGCACTCTTGCATGCTTGGAGCGCCCGGCTATTGGCGGGTTCTACTGGGAGATCCACGACAAGTGTCAGGCTGACTAAGCGTCTTGATCAGCCGGGCGGCATGGCTGCCATGGACATCGAGCGCTGCTCCGCAGGCTCACCGTCGAAACGGCTACGCCGGCACTTCAGCTTTGATGCCTTAGGGCCATCCCTTCCGCGCTCGGCGCGCCATTTTCTTCACTGCCACATTAATTGTTAATCGCCGCCAAGCGCCTGATCCAGGGTTTTTGCGAAACCCTCGATGTGGGTGCCAAAGCCGCCGTGCCCGCCTGGGAAGATGACCGGCTCGACGCCTAGTTTCGCGGCCAGTGCCGCGCTTGTGCGCTGGGTGATCTGCCCGACGGACTCCTCGCCGATTCCGATCACGATACGGGGCTTGCCTGCGCGCAAGACAGCAACATCGGGATGATAGAGCGACAGCGGCATCAGCCCATGGGCGATGAAATATTCGAAATTCGCCTCCATCCTGCCGAAGGTTGCGATGTCTTCGGGTGAGGGGGCAAACTCTGGCGACGCGTCGCTTGGCTCGTCATCGAGGCCGGCCATCGCCATGAATTTCGCCATTGCCGGGCCCACGCCTTCGCGGCGATAAGTTTCGTAAATCTCCCTATCGGCCGCAATGGCCTCCGCTGGGTCATCGAGCATGACAAGGCATGGCGGTTCATGCGCCACCAGCACACGCACCCGTTCGGGATGCCGGGCCGCCAGGTTGAGCCCGATCTGGGCGCCACCGCTGTTGCCAAGCACATAGGCTGGCCCGTCACCCAGCGTCTCGATCAGCCGGGCGGCATCGTCGCCGTGAACATCAAGCTGCTGCTCCACGGGCTCGCTGTCGAAATGGCTGCGTGAGTTTCCGCGCGGATCATAGGCAATGACGGTGTAACGATCTGCAAGTTGGCGCGACAGGTCGGCGAAAACACCCGCATCGCTGGGGCCGCCGGCGATCGTCAGCAGCAAGGGGCCAGATCCCAAGACCTCGTAGTAGAGTTTCGCCCCAGGCACTTTCAGCGTCGATGATTTAGGGTTCATGACCTTCTCTCCCACGGTTATTCGCTGCCGAGCACCAGGCGATTGCCCTCGCTGTCGCGGAATTCGGCGACGATGCGACCGGGCTGCCAGGGTGCTTCCTGCGGTTCGCTGATGATCTCCACGCCTAGCGATTTGAGCCTCCCGACCGTCGCTGCGACGTCGTTCTCGACCAGCACCAGCACTGGCTCAGCCGAGGGTGCGTCGTCAGTGCGCCTGACGAAGTGCAGTGCTGTTTCAGCACCAGCAAATTTGAGCTCGATCCAGCGCCACCCGTCCTTGCCCATCGGCGCATCGGCTGCGACCTCGCAGCCGAAATGATCGACGTAAAACGCCTTGGCGCGGTCCTGGTCGAACACCGGCAGTTCGGCAAACTGAATGTGCATGGTTGGCTCTCCTGCAATCTGGTTTTGATGAAATGGACTGGACGGTCCAGTACCGATATTGCGCAAAACTAGACCGTCCAGTACTCTAAAGTCAATCTGAGTCTCGATTTCAACGGGCGGTTTCATGGCGGATGTGGCTTCACAGCAAAAACCCGATGGGCAGCGATCGACCCGCAAGCGCCAGGCAATCCTGGCGGCCGCGACCGAGGTCTTTCTGAAAAGCGGCTATCTCGGCACCAACATGGACGAGATCGCGGCCCTGTCTGAGGTGTCGAAGCAGACAGTCTACAAGCACTTTGCCAGCAAGGAGGCGCTGTTCATCGAGATCGTCACCAGCATGAGTGGTGCAGCCGGTGACCGTGTTCATGACCAGGTCCCCGATTTCGACGCCAGCGGCGATCTGGCCGCCTATCTCTACGACTATGCCGAGCGCCAGCTGATGGTGGTGCTGACACCACGCTTGATG
>NZ_JBFUKO010000663.1:0-2833 GCF_056400805.1 Aminobacter sp. P4_H6_2 | reverse complement strand
CAAATGAAGCGCGGGACACTGGCCGCCGGGTAATTGTATTGGAAGAACCCCGATACCGCCCCCGGCGAACCGTTCTGGACGACCGCCAGCGGCGTGTATCCAAGGCTCGGCCAGGTGGCGATGTAGGCACCGCCGCCACCCGGAATAGCGCCCGACCAAGACCCCGATCGGTAGATGAACAGCCCGCCGGCATCCTCGCTATCGAAGATGACGGCATTGGGCGGCACGTTGAGGTTATTGGCATCATAGCCCGGCTTCACAAAGCGCATGCGCTTGGAGCCGTTGATGTCCTTCAGGAAACCACGAGACATTAGTCCCACCACTCCATTGTACCAGTAGCTACGGTGAAGACGAATTTGCCGTCGGGCGCCTTGATGACACCGGCAGTGATCGTGCCAATGTTGGCCACGGCAAGCCGCAAGCCGCCCGCGTCGTAGACAAAGGGCATCGCCGTGCCCGCCCCGTTAGTCAGGACGAGTTGATCTGCGAACAGCACAATGCGCGAGAACGGGACGCCGCCAACCGAACCAACCTCCCAGAGCGTGCCCGCAGTGATCCACCCGCTGCCTGTGGTCGCGCGGACCTGCAGGACAACGCTCGCCTGGACATTCCCGCCGCTCCCGGCTTGAGCCTGCATGCGCCACAGACCATCAGCAGCCAGATTGCCCACCGTGGCCGAAACCGCTGTGTAGGCCGTCGCTAGCGCTTCAATCGCACCGTCGATTTCTTCAATCGAAGCGCTGATGCCTGTGAGCGCACCAGCCGTGGCGTTGCGGAACCGGACAGAAACCGAGTTCTCGTCGACGATCACTCCAGCAGCATCGGAAGCCGCAAGCGCCAACTGCTCGAGGCGAGCACGGAACTCGTCGGATTCCTGGGCAAGTTGAAGCAGGCGCTTGTAGACATCGTCGCGAAGAGCGGCGAGCCCGACCTCAACATCGGCAATGCGAATGTCAGGCGTTCGAACCGGCAGCCAGTCCGACCAAAGCGTCGGCCGATCACCGCCAGGCAGGTACCGCCCGCGCACGCCATAGTTGGTGTCGGGTAGCAAGCCTTGGCTGATCTTGAGCGAACCGGTCTCAGGCTGGTCGGTGCGGCCGCCATATGCATGCGAAAGATCGGCCGCCAGACGCACTTCGAACTCAATGCCGACAACGTCGACAAGGCGGCTAGCGGTATTGTCCCACGTCAGCAGGATCGCCGGGCGCCTATCCAATCCAGCGTCGTCTTTGACGCTGGACGGCTCGGCAAACCAGTCGATGATTGGCTGCGGCTGCGGCCGAATAGGACCAACCGCACCGTCGACCGGTTCTTGGTAATCGGCGCCGCTGTCCCAGTCGTARTCGGATGGATCAACTTCGGTGATGTCGATCATCACGTCGAGGTTGGCGCGRTCGGCTACGCCGTCGATGCGGAACAGCTTGGCGATGTAGCCGTTGCGTGCCGATGTCCACGACAGCACCGCACCCGGCACCGCRTAGGGCCAGAACTCAGGCGGCAGGACTTCGGTGTGCCTGCGAGCTCGCTGCGCTTCCAGCAGGGCAGACAGCATAAGCCGCTGCACCTGCTCGGCGTAGGGAACGAAGTCTAACGGCACGTCAGCCATGAGCCGGCGGTTGCCGTGCAGAGCTTCCAAGTCCTGTCGGTAGAGCGGTCGTGCGGTCTTGGCGGCCCAGCCATCGGCCGGCGACGGGTAAGTTGCCGAAATGCCGTTGATGGTGTCTGACAGCCCGAAGAAGGGCGTGAACGACTGCTCTTCGGTCGACAGGATATCGCCGTCGGTGAAGGAGAACGTCGGCAGATCAGGCGCGCCGAGATATATGGAATAGACGCCGCCAATCTCAGAAATGCGGCCCTGGCACGAGGTCAGGATTGCCTCGAGCGCGGACGCCAACGGCGCTTCGATCTGGATTTCGCCAGCCGAACGATAGGTCGGCTCCGGACCAGACGCGCCACCGATGGTCGCGCGGCACTTGTTGATCTGGGCAATCCAGTTCGCCGACGGCAGACGGGCAGCAGCCAGTCCCTGCAGGCCATAAAACCACTTGTTGCCGAAGGTCAGGCCACGAAGCAGGTTGTAGGCCTGGACGGCCGGCAGATGGTCGCCATCGCCGCCCCAAGTGCTTGGGGTGCTCCACCGGTGCGAACCAACGCCGCCAACGCTGGAATCGCGAGACGGATCGTAAAGCCGCGTGCCGCTGACAACGAACTTGAATGACGGGATGCCTGAGAAGACGTTCTTCGTGACCTTCGCCGTCACGATGGCGTAGGCGACGCCCAGACCAACGCGCGTGCTTTCCCACTGGCGCTGGCCATTGGAGGCGGTCGAAACAAGGAAAGGATCGGCGGCCGTCTGGGTGCCGTCGTAGAACTTGACCCACAGGCTGTCGTGATACTCGTTGACGTTCCGGCCATAGCCGGTGTCGGCGCCAAGCGTGCAGCGCTCACCGTTGACCCATATCTCGTCGAGGCTGGCGATAGGCAGATCCGCGAGCGCGATAACCTGCGTCAGGAAGGCGTTCGGGGTGTCGTCGACATTGCCCCAGGTGTTCGCCCAAACCAGCGAGCCGGCTGTTGCCGTCCTGCCGAGAATGAACGACCTCGCAAGATCACCGCCCGCCTGAAGCGAACCATTGATCGAGAATGTTGGGTCTTTGGCCTTGCCGGCTATCGACTGGGCAAGAAGGTTGAGGCCAATGCCGACCGCCGTCTTGAGGACAAAAGCCCCGATCGACGCACCCAGACCGCCAATGAATGTCGATACGGTGCCGACCACGGCGCCGATCGCTGAGAAGATAGCCATGATGTACCTTGGAAATGCGACCTGGAGGCC
>NZ_JBFUKO010000662.1:0-2851 GCF_056400805.1 Aminobacter sp. P4_H6_2 | reverse complement strand
ACCTCCCGTCGACACCGGCCACCCGCTTGAGGTCGGCGCGATCGCTCTGATCACCTTCATCGTCTTGATCGCGCTGGCCCGCCTGTTCAACGTGACGCTGCACTACGTCTCCGGCAAGCTGCGCCGCTTCGTGCCGACGCGCGTCTCCTATGTCATTGGCACCACTCTCGTCGTGCTACTGTTCTGGTCGGCTGCCGACGGCATCATCTTCCGCTATGGCTTGCGCGTCATGGACAGCTCGTTCCAGCGCCTCGATGCGCTGATGCCGCCCGACACCAAGCAGCCTTCCGATCCAGAAAAGACCGGCAGTGCAGCCTCGCTGGTGCGCTGGCAAGACCTCGGCCGCATGGGCCGCTCCTACATTGCGTCAGGCCCCAGCGGCACCGACATCGGCAGCCTCACCGGCAAACCGGCCAAGCAACCGGTCCGCGTCTATGTCGGGCTGCAATCCGCCGAGACCGCCCAGGAGCGCGCCAAGCTCGCTCTCGAGGAGCTCAAGCGCGCCGGCGGTTTCGAGCGCTCGACGCTTGTCATCATCACTCCAACCGGCACCGGCTGGGTCGACGAGCAGGCCATCGACCCGATCGAATTCCTGCACAATGGCGACGTCGCCAGCGTCGCCACCCAATATTCCTACCTCGCCAGCTGGATGTCGCTGCTGGTCGAGCCTGGCTATGGCGCCGAACAGTCACGCGCGCTCTTCACCGAGATCTATGGCTACTGGCGCACCCTGCCCAAGCAGACGCGGCCGAAACTCTATCTCTTCGGTCTCAGCCTCGGCGCCTTGAGCACCGAGCTTTCCAACGAGTTGTTCGAGGTGCTGGGCGACCCCTATCAGGGCGCGCTGCTGAGCGGCCCGCCTTTCGCCAGCCGCATCTGGCGTTCGATCACCGACGGGCGCAATCCCGGCACGCCCGAATGGCTGCCTGAGTTCCGCGACGGCTCTTATGTCCGCTTCACCGCCCAGAAAAACGCGCTCGACATTCCAGGTGCCGAGTGGGGGCCGCTCCGGCTCGTCTACCTGCAATATGCCTCCGACCCGATCACCTTCTACGAGACCCATTCGCTCTACCGCGAACCCGACTGGATGAAGACGCCGCGCGGGCCTGATGTCTCGCCCGAACTGCGCTGGTATCCGGTCGTCACCTTCCTGCAGCTGACGCTCGACCTCGCCATGGCCACCACCGCCCCGATGGGCTACGGCCACGTCTACGCCGCCGAGCACTATATCGACGCCTGGATGCAGGTGGCGGATATCCAGGGCTGGTCATCAGACGATGTCGCCAAGCTGAAGCAGCATTTCATCGACAAGCGGAAGTGACCGCTTTTCGGAACTTGACTGTCAGCGGATGAGGTCCGCCACCTTGGCACCCAGCGCCTGGACCAGATCGTCCGGGCGCATGCGGATCTGCAGCCCTCTTTGACCTCCATTGAGGTAGACCTCATCCTCCAGCGTCGCCATCTCCTCGACCGCCGTCGCCACCTGCTTGCGCTGGCCGAAGGGACTGATGCCGCCGACCTTGTAGCCTGTCAGCCGTTCCGCGTCGGTGGGTTTCATCATCTGCGCCGACTTGGCGCCGAAGGCCGCGGCGACCTTCTTCATGTTGACCTCCTGGTCGGAGGGAACCACCACGCAGGCCGGCTTGCCGTCGGCCTCGACCATCAGCGTCTTGAGCACGATGGATGCGGGCACGCCCATGGCCTCGGCCGCCTGCAACCCGACGCGCTCGGCGCTGGAATCATAGCCATAAGTAGCCACGGCGAATGGGACACCTGACTTGGCGAGCATCAACGTGGCAGGAGTCGTCTTGGACATGCCCTGTTTTGCAACAGCGGCCCGGCGGCGCGCAAGGGCGACGGTCGCGTGAATGGCCGCAATGGGGTGGGTAGCGGTCAGGCAGCTTCGAGGTTCGGAACCTGAAAAGCGGGCAATTCTGGTAGCTGCAGCGAAGGCGGAAACTGACCCTTTTGGACCCTTAACTTGGCTCATCTCAGCACTGCGGCGGTCGAAAGCGGTCGACCGTCCTCACGTACCCATGACCGACGCGGCCATGTAGCTCGCCAATTTTTCCTCCGTGTGATCGCCTTGACCCGCATCGTTTCTGGGTGCTCGAATATGTCCGACTACTACACGGAAGACTTTGTCGCGGTCCGGGGAGGTTCCAGTGTACATTCTCTATGGGGGTGACTTCACGCGCGCAATGCTCGTGCAATGGGTGCTGGAGGAAGGTGGAATAGATTACGAGTTCAGGACGATAGACATTCTAAAGGGCGAACACCGGGCACCCGAGTTCCTGGCAATCAATCCAGCCGGGCTCATACCAGTACTGATCACCCCTGAGGGCGACGCACTGTATGAAGTGGCCGCCTTGATGGTGTATTTGGCTGACCGACACCAACTCTCCACGTTGGCTCCTGCAGTGATCGATCCACTGAGGGGCCACTTTCTCTCGGCGGTCTTCTACATCGCCGACGATATTCAGCCTGAAATGAAGCGCTTCCATTTTCCACACCGATACTCGCTGAGAACAGAGGACAATCCCGCCATTCAAGATTTGGCTAAAGCCCTTGTCCTCAGCCGCCTGGACGTGATGAACACGCGACTGGAGAAAGGTGGGCCCTATATCCTGGGCACTCGTTTTTGCCTGGCGGATTTCTATTTGAGCTTCTGGGTCGCCTTGCTCGGCCGTGATGGCGTGTGCTCAAGGTCTCCGGCGATTGCCGTGTTGTATGACTTGGTTCGATCTCGTGCCAGCGCAACGCCCTATCTCGAAGGCGCCGAGCGGATAGAGAAGCAATATGCTGACTTGATGAGGAAGAACCCAGCGGGCGTCATCGCTTAACCCTGAGC
>NZ_JBFUKO010000661.1:0-2857 GCF_056400805.1 Aminobacter sp. P4_H6_2 | reverse complement strand
AGCCCAGGCGGTCCATCATCTGTCCCTCGGGGCTCGCCATGAAGTCGAGCAGCTTCATCACCTCGGCCTTATGCTCGGAGGTCGCCGAGATCGCAAATCCGCGCGATTCCTTGGACACGTCGACAGCCGACAGGCCCTGTCCGGCCGGGCCCTTGGGCGGCGACAGCAGCACAAGCTCGGTGTTTGGGTGCACCTGGCGCATCTTGCCGCCATAGATGTCTATGACTTCGCCCGACGAGCCGAAGATCACGCCGGCCTTGCCGGTGTAGAACTTGTCTTCCTTCACGTCGAACTTGGTGGTGATGTATTCGGGATCGTAGAGCCCCTGCTCGCGCAGCGAGGCGTAGAAGGCGATCTTGTCCTTCTCCTGGCTGGTGATGCGCGCATTCACCCATTCGCCGCCCGCATTCTTCATCCACGAGCCGGTGACGCCGAAGGCCTGATTGAAGATCGAATCGAGTTCGTTGGTGTTGCCTGCGGTGGTCACGCCATAGGTGTCGGCAACGCCATTGCCGTCGAGATCGCCATCCTTGATGGCCTTGAACAACTTCACATAGTCTTCGACCGTTTCAGGCGCCTTGAGGCCGGTCTTTTCCAGCCAGTCCTTGCGGATTACCGGCTGCGGCCCACGCACGGGATAGACATAGAGAAGATAGGGATAGTTCTTCAGCCGCTCGACATTGTGCGGCCACAGCGCGTCCTTCACATATTTGGACTCGGCGATGGCAGGGGTGAGGTCTTCGAGAACGCCCTGCTCGACCATTTTGGCGTCGCCGCCCTGGAAATAGATCAGGTCCGGGATGTCGCCCGAAAGCAGCATCACCGACAGCTTGTCGGCATAGCCTGACGAAGGCAGGTCGACCATCTCGATGGCGAGGTCGGTGCCTTGGGCACGCAGCGCATCCTCGATGCGCTTGATGTGCTTGACGTCGTCCGGGTTGGACGACACGAAATCYTTGGACACGACGCGGATCTTGACCGGCTCGGCCATGGCGGGGACAGCCACGGCGAGGCTCAACGCCAGGGCCGTCGATGTCATCAGGATCATTCTTGTGAACATTTCATCTCCTCCATTTGATCATTTTTTTGGCAGGCACATCGTCGCCATCAGCCCTTGAGCGCGCCGCTCATGGTGCCTTTGGTGAAGAATTTCAGGATCAGCGGGTAGATCGCCAGGATCGGCACGATGGTCAGCAGGATCATGCCGGCCTTGAGCGACCTCAGATCAAGCTGGCCCGCACCAGTGTTGTTGTTGGCGTTGTCGACGCCGACGATCGCAATCTTGTCGCCATCGATGACGAACTGGCGCAGCACCACCTGCAACGGCCATTTGCTCTGGTCGTTGAGATAGATCATCGCGTGGAAGAACTCGTTCCAGTGGAAGACGAGGTAAAACAGCGAGATCGTCGCCAACGCCGGCTTGGCCAGGGGCAGCACCACATACCAGAACACCTGGAAGGGATTGGCGCCGTCGAGCTCGGAGGCCTCGAGAAGCTCCTTGGGGATTTCCTCGAAGAAGCGGATGAGGATGACCAGGTACCAGGCATTGACCGCCTTGTAGAGGATCACCGACCAGTAGCTGTCGAGCAGCCCGAGCCGCTTGTTGACGAAATACTCCGGAATGATGCCGGGTTCGAAAACGATGGTGACGAGCACCAGGATGAACAGCGCCTTGCGTCCGGGAAGGCCGGGCCGCGACAGGCCCCAGGCCATGAGTGCGGTGCCGACGACGCCGATCAGCGTGCTGACAAAGGTGATGAAGATCGAATTGAAGATGCCGCGCTGCACATTGGGGTGTTGCAGCAAAACGCTCCACACATCGAGTGAGAAGCCTCTGGGCAGGATGGTCAGGCCATTCATGCCCGGCACCTTGGCGGGCTCAGACAGCGACACCGCCAGAAGATTGAGGAGCGGCTGCACCGTGACGACGACGAGCAGCAAAAGCGTCGACACGATGATGGCGTATTCGATGCGTTCGAGCGGAGACTTGCGCGACAGGGCCATTACCACACTCCCTTGCCGGTCAGGCGCTTGGACACGAAATGGGCGGTGACGATCATCATCGTGCCGAGCACCGCCTTGAACAGGCCGGCGGCGGTCGCCAGCGAGTATTCGCCGGTCTGCAGGCCTATGCGGTAGACATAGGTATCGACGATATCGATCCTGGAACGCACAACGTCGTTGGTGAAGTTGATGACCTGGTTGAGATCGGCGTTGAGGAACATGCCGGCGTTCAGGATGAACAGCGTGGCGATCGTCGGCACGATGCCGGGCAGCGTCACGTGCCAGATCTTTTGCCAGCGATTGGCGCCGTCGATTTCAGCGGCGTCGTAGAGCTGCTGGTCGATGGCGATGATGGCGGCGAGGTAAAGCAGGCTGTCCCAGCCGGCGGAGCGCCAGATCTCGGTGAACACCAGCACCCAGCGAATGGCGCCGGTGTCGGTCATGAACGAGCGCGGCGCGATGCCGGC
This sequence comes from Aminobacter sp. P4_H6_2, assembly GCF_056400805.1. Taxonomy (NCBI): domain Bacteria; kingdom Pseudomonadati; phylum Pseudomonadota; class Alphaproteobacteria; order Hyphomicrobiales; family Phyllobacteriaceae; genus Aminobacter; species Aminobacter sp. P4_H6_2. The sequence goes on along the minus strand of NZ_JBFUKO010000661.1, from coordinate 386 downwards.
CATGCCCATCAGATTGTTGACCGCGCCATCGGTGGGCGACAGTGCAGCGATAAAAACGCCTGCAATGACCACCCAAGACAGGAAGTGCGGCAGATAGATCGCCGACTGGATGAACTTGCGCAAGCGTCCGCCGCGCACCTCGTTGATCAAAAGCGCCACCAGGATCGGCACCGGCAGGAAGAAGGCCATCTTCATCGCCGAGATGATCAGCGTGTTGGCAAGCACCTGCCAGAACACCGGCGAGGCAAACAACACGTAGAAATGCTTGAGCCCGACCCAGATGTTGGGCGGAACGATCCGCACCTGCTCGAAGGCGATCTTGGCTTCCCAGATCGGCAGGTAATGCAGCACCAGGAAAAACATCAGGCCCGGCGCCATCATGACAT
>NZ_JBFUKO010000660.1:0-2858 GCF_056400805.1 Aminobacter sp. P4_H6_2 | reverse complement strand
GTGCCGCCACTTCCTTTTCGCCAAGCGCTCGGATGGTCTGCTGCGGGCCTGAGCCGGGGGCGGGAGGGCGGCCGGCGCGCACGATCAACAGATTGCTGCCGAGCTGCGAGATGTCTGCCTTGACCTTGGCCGTTGTGCCGCTGCCGATGGTCAGCATGGCGATGACGGCGGCAACGCCGATGACGATGCCAAGCAATGTAAGGAACGAGCGCAGCGCATTGCGGCGAACCGAACGAAGGGCCAGGCGGACGGTTTCCCAGATCATGCCTATGCCGCCTCGAGCTTTTGGGTGTCGGAGGCAATATGACCGTCGCGAAAGGCTATGGTGCGGCCGGCATAGGCGGCGATGTCGGCTTCGTGAGTGACCATGACGATGGTGAGCCCGTATTCCTCGTTGAGGCGGGTGAGCAGTTGCATGATCTCGTGGCTGCGGGCGGTGTCGAGATTGCCGGTAGGTTCGTCAGCGACAAGCAGAGTAGGGCGGGTGACGATGGCGCGCGCGATCGCCACGCGCTGCTGCTGGCCGCCTGAAAGCTCGGCTGGTGTGTGGTGTTCGCGGCCTTCGAGCCCGACTTCGGCAAGCGCCTTCATGGCCAGCGCACGCCGTTCATGGGCTGCCACGCCGCGATAGATCAGCGGCAGTTCGACGTTCTCCGCCGCCGTGGTGCGCGGCAGCAGATTGTAGCCCTGGAAGACGAAGCCGATATAGAGGTTTCGCAGCGCGGCGCGACGGTTGCGGTCGAGGCGGCCCGCATCGGTGCCCATGAAGCCGTAGCGGCCTGACGTCGGCGTATCGAGGCAACCGACAATGTTCATCGCTGTCGACTTGCCCGAACCGGACGGGCCCATGATGGCGACGAACTCGCCCTGGCCGATCTCAAGATCGATGCCGGCGAGCGCGCGGACCTCGGCCTCGCCCTGGCCGTAGGTTTTCCAGACCTTGTCGAAGACGATGAGCGGAGCCGGGCCCATGACCGTTCTCAATTGGCCTTGGCCGACGAGGATGCGGTGATGACCGCATCGCCCGCGGCGAGGCCGGAGACGATCTCAGTGCGGTCGCCGTCCGTTGAGCCAGTCTTGACCCGCACGGCAACCGGCGCGCCGTTTTTGAGCACATAGAGCGTGCGTGATCCGTCGGCCGGCGTCGAGGCCGGGCGACTGCGGTCGGTCGGACCGCGATTGGGCCGGCCCAGGAACAGGTTCTGCAGGCTGAAGCCCGAGTTGCGTGCCGTTGGTGTCGGCCGGTAGCGGAAGGCGGTCGCCGGCACGGTGAGCACGCCCTTGGCCTCACGCGTGACGATCGCGACCGTGGCGGTCATGCCTGGGCGCAGCAGCAACTCGTCGTTTTCGACATCGAGCCAGGCATTGTAGGTGACCACCCCGTCGGTGGTGACCGATGCATAGGCGATATCGCGGATGGTGGCGTCGAAGCTGCGGTCGGGAAATGCATCGACGGTGAAGCGTGCGTTCTGGCCTTTTGCCACCGAGCCGATGTCGGCCTCGTCGACGGCGGCCTTGAGTTCCATCTGGGAAAGATCGGCAGCGAGCACGAACAGCACGGGCGCCTGCATGGAAGACGCCACAGTCTGGCCCGGATTGACCGAGCGCGTCAGCACCACCCCATCGATAGGCGCGTAGATCGTGCTTTTGGCGAGGTCGGCCTGCTGCAGCTTGAGATCCGCTTCGGCGATGGCGAGATTGGCCTCGGCCATGTCGAGCGCGCTTTGGGCGCGGTCGCGCTCGGCGGTGGCTGCCTCGAGCGCTTGCGTCGTGGCCATGCCGCGTTTCGTCAGTTCCTCGGCCCGGGTGAGCGTGCGGGCGGTCTCGGACAGCGTAGTGCGCGTATCCTCGACCTTGGCTGCAGCTGCCTTGGCGGACGCCTCGGCGCGTTCGATCTGTGCCGAGAGCCTAGACGTGTCGAGGGCGGCGAGCATGTCGCCCTTCTTGACGTGCTGGTTTTCGACGACCGCGACCGAACGTACGACGCCCGACAGTTCGCTCGATATGTCGACCTGGGTGAGGGGCTGGAGATTGCCGGTGGCGGAAACCTGGACGGTGAGATCGCCGATTTCGGCAGCCTGGGTGGTGTAGACCATCTTTTCGGAAGGTGCTGCGAACCACGGATAGGCGGCATATGCGCAAGCTGCAGCAACCAGCGCCACAAGCAGCCAGAACCAATTCTTGCGCCGGCGCGTGGAGCGTCCTTTGCCGTCCAGGCCGAGTGCCGCCTCGATGGAGGGCGGGCTCGCCTGTTCCGTGCGATCTACAAGCTGGTCCAACCCAGATCCCTTCGATGGTTCCAGAAATGAGGTTTAGAGCCTGCTCTAATCCATTTGATCTCGCATGACTCTGTCGGAAAAACGGTCCCACTTTTGAAGAGCATGCATTAGAATCACAGATCGGCTGTATGGACCCGGAATTCAAATTAAATTTCGCTCATGTTGCCGGCTGCGGAAGGAGCAAACATGACGATCGAACGCAAGTATTTTATCTATGACGTCTTCACCGAAGACAGGCTGGCCGGCAATCCGCTTGCAGTGGTGGTCGATTCCAAGGGGCTGAGCTTGGCCGCAATGCAGGCCATCGCCAGGGAATTCAACCTGTCGGAAACGGCCTTCGTGCTGCCGCCGGAAAACCCCAAGCACAAGGCGCGGGTGCGGATATTCACGCCGGATTACGAGATGCCTTTCGCCGGACATCCGACGGTTGGCACAGCAGTCGCACTGACGGAGATGGGGCAGGGAGGCGATCTCGCCGGCATCTTTGTGCTGGAAGAGAATATCGGCCTGGTGCGCTGCGCCGTGAACAAGGTCGGCAATGGCCTGTTTGCCGAATTCGATCTGCCCAAGCTGCCCGAG
>NZ_JBFUKO010000659.1:0-2868 GCF_056400805.1 Aminobacter sp. P4_H6_2 | reverse complement strand
GGATATGCTTGCGCACCGCCAGGCCGATGCCCGGCTGCTGCTCGTAGCGGGCGAGCGGCAGATAGGCATCGAAAAAATCGTGGGCGCGTGCCACCTCGCCGCGGGCATGGGCCGCAACGACATCGACCATCATTTCCGGATAGGCAAAACCGGTCATCGCGCCGTCGGCACCGCGCGTCAGTTCGTCCGGTAGGAAGAGCCCGCCATTGCCGACCAGCACCGAAACCCTCCTCAACCCACTCTCGGTCTCCCGTTTGCGCAGGGCGCTGATCTTGTTGAGGCCGGGCCAATCCTCGTGCTTGACCATGACGCAGGTCGGAATGGCATCGATGATACGGGCAATGACCTGGACCGGAACCTGCACTCCAGTGACCAGCGGATAATCCTGAAGCACAAAGGGAATGGACGGCCCGAGCGCTTCGGCGACGGATTCGTAGTAGCTGAATATTTGGTCGTCGGAGCGTAGATGGCCAGGCGGCGCCACCATGACCCCGGCCACGCCAAGCGCCATGACGTCATGGGCAAGTTCACGCAGCGAGGCAAGGCCGCCGCTGGAAACGCCAACGACGAGCGGCACACGGCCGGCCGTGGCCTCCACCGCCGTCTTGACGAAGATGCGCGATTCCTCAGCCGTCAGCTTCGGCGCCTCGCCCATGATGCCGAGCAGCGTGAGTCCCGAGCAGCCCTTTTCCAGATAAAAGTCGATCATCGTGCGCGTGCTGTCGAGATCGACCGCCTCGCCGTCGGTGAATGGCGTCACACAGATGGCGTAAACGCCCTCTGCCTGTTCGTTCAGTCTGTCTGTCATGTCTCTCTCCTCCTCCGTTCAGCCAGGCAGCACGTAGGCAGTCTTGACCGTAGTATAGAATTCGGCCGCGTAGCGACCCTGTTCGCGTGGGCCGTAGCTGGACCCCTTTCTGCCTCCGAACGGGACATGAAAGTCGATCCCAGCCGTGGGTAGATTCACCRTGACGATGCCGGCCTCGGCGTTACGCTTGAAATGGCTCGCATGCTTGAGGCTGGTCGTGCAGATGCCAGCCGAAAGCCCAAATACCGTGTCGTTCGCCACGGCAAGCGCCTCCTCGTAGGTTTTCACGCGCAGCACGCAGGCGACCGGTCCGAAGATCTCCTCGCGCGCGATGCGCATCGAATTGTTCGCATCGGTGAACAGCGCCGGGCGCATGTAATGGCCGGGCTTTCCGGCGTCGAACGTCTCGCCGCCGAACGCCAGCGTGGCGCCGTCCGCGCGGCCGATCTCGACATAAGAGAGGTTCTGTCGAAGCTGGCTCTCATCGACGACGGGACCGATATGGCTCGCCGGATCCAGGGCATCGCCGACAACGAGGGACTTCATGCGCTCGATCAGCGCCGCAACGAACCGATCGTGGATGGCCTCGGTAACGATCAGGCGGGAGGATGCGGTACAGCGTTGCCCCGTCGAAAAGAAGGCGCCGTTGGCAGCGCATTCCACCGCAATGTCGAGGTCGGCATCGTCAAGCACGACAAGCGGGTTCTTGCCGCCCATTTCGAGCTGCATCTTCTTGAACGAGGCCACACAGGCGGCAGCCACCCGCGCACCCGTCTGGACCGACCCGGTGAAGGTAACGGCGGCAACGTTGGGATTGGCGAGTATTGTCTCCCCGACCACCGCCCCTCGGCCATTGACCAGGTTGAAGACACCCTTCGGGCAACCTGCCCGCTCGACGATGGTTGCAAGTGCGTTCGCCGTCGCCGGCACGAGATCGGCGGGCTTCCAGACGACCGTATTGCCATAAACAAGGGCCGCGGCGATCTTCCACGACGGTAGGGCAATGGGAAAATTCCATGGCGTGATGATACCGATGACGCCCACCGGTTCGCGCGTGATCTCGATCTCGATGCCCGGACGAACCGATGGCAGCTTCTCGCCGGCAAGCCGCAAGGCCTCCTGAGCGAAGAACAGGAAGACCTGCCCTGCCCGCGCCGTCTCGCCAATGCCCTCGGCAAGCGTCTTGCCTTCCTCTCGCGACAGCAAGCGCCCGATCTCGTCCTTGCGGGCGAGGATGTCGTCGCCGATCCTTTTCAGAAGATCGTGGCGCTGCTGCAGGCCGGAACGGGACCACTGGGCAAATGCCTGTCGGGCAGAGGCGATCGCAGCGTCAGCCTCGGCGCGCGTCGCCCGCACGCTGCGGCCGACAACCTCCCGCGTATCGGAAGGGTTGATGTCTTCGGCCAATTCGCCGCCAGTCATCCATTCGCCGCCGATGTAGTTGCCGAAAATATCTGGGCTGGAAAGGCTCATCGTTCGTCGTTTCCTATGAAAGGCGATTGCGCAAATTCAGGACGTAGGGATGGTCGCTCGTGCTCTTGGGTACGAGCGAGATGCCGCCAGGCGAACCCCATCCGGTCACCGCATCGCTGAAGAATGCGGCATTGACCTCTTCGAAGGGCTTGAGGTCATCCGGCAGGTCGATCTCGGCAAAGATCGCCTTGACCGGACAGACTGAGACGCACAGTCCGCAATTGATGCACTCCTCGGGCTGGATGTACATCATTGCCCCGCCCTCGTAGATGCAGTCGACCGGACAACTCACCTGGCAGGCGCCGTCCTTCACGTCGATGCAGGCCGTGGTAATCACATAAGGCATATCCCACCTACCGACCCTGCCAGACGGGCGCGCGCTTTTCGCGGAAGGCAGTCACGCCTTCGTATTGGTCGGTACTGCCGAGAGCAGTCATCAGGGCGGGCAATCGCATGCCGCTGGCATCGTAAGCGCCATATTGCTCGACCGCGCGAACCACTTCCTTGACCGCCTTCAGCGACAATGGCGCGCAGGCGAGCACGCCTGCCACCCACCGGTCCACCGCTGCATCCAGTTGGTCCGGCTC
>NZ_JBFUKO010000658.1:0-2877 GCF_056400805.1 Aminobacter sp. P4_H6_2 | reverse complement strand
CGCCTACTTCTCGTCCTACTCGACCAGTTGGGTCGCCCACGCCAAGCTATATTGCGAGGCGATCACGGCGCGTCTCAAGCTTGGAAACGACAGCCTTGCGGTCGAGCTTGCCAGCAATGACGGCTATCTGCTGCAGCACTTCCTGCCGCTGGGCGTGCCAGTCCTTGGCGTGGAGCCGGCAGCTAACGTGGCGCGGGCAGCGGTTGAAAAAGGCATCCCGACCCAGGTCGACTTTTTCGGCGAACGCCTGGCCACCAAAATGGTCGCCGAGGGTGCTGCAGCCGACCTGATCATCGGCAACAACGTCCTGGCCCAGGTGCCCGACCTCAACGACTTCGTCGCCGGCATGAGGATCCTGCTCAAGCCGGAAGGCACCATCACGCTCGAGTTTCCGCATGTCGAGCGGCTGATCGCGGAAAACCAGTTCGACACGATCTACCACGAGCATTTTTCCTACTTCTCGGCTGTGACTATCGACATGATGGCCCAACGCCACGGGCTCAAGCTGGTCGATGTCGAAGAGCTTTCAACTCACGGCGGGTCGCTGCGCGTCTATCTCGCGCATGAAGACAGCGCCCAGCCGATATCGGTTCGCGTTGGCGAAATCATGGCTCGCGAGCGGCTGCACGGGCTGACCAACATGTCGACATACGCCTCTTTCGGGCACAAGGCCGCCATGGCCAAGCGGGACCTGCTGGCATTCCTGATCTCGGCCAAGAATGAAGGCAAGCGCATCTGCGGCTACGGCGCGCCCGGCAAGGGTAACACATTGCTCAATTACTGCGCCATCGGGCCGGATTTCCTCGACTTCACCGTCGACCGCAATCCTTACAAGCATGGGCGCTTCACGCCGGGCATGCATATTCCGATCCGCCCGGTCGCGGCTATCGACGACGCCAAGCCCGATTACATCCTGATCCTGCCCTGGAACCTCCAGGACGAGATCATCCGGCAGATGTCCCACGTCTCAGGCTGGGGCGCGAAATTCGTTGTTCCCATCCCCTATGTCACCATCATCGATCCCGCGGAGCTATGAAGATGAAGGTCGTCCTGTTTTGTGGCGGGCGCGGCACCCGCATCCGGGAATATTCCGAGGCTATTCCAAAGCCGATGATCCCGCTCGGCCAGCAGCCGATCATGCGGCACGTCATGCAATGGTACAGCGACTATGGGCACGACGATTTCGTCCTGTGCCTGGGCTACAAGGCCAATGTCATCAAGGACTTCTTCCTAAACTCGCGCCCCCAGACATTTTCCGACTGCGTCGTGTCGGGCGGCGGCAAGGACATCCAGCTCCTTGACGAGAGCACCAAGGACTGGCGCGTTACGCTGCTCGATACCGGCATTTGGCGTAACATCGGCGAGCGCCTGTGGGCGGCAAAGGACCAGGTGAAGAACGAAAAGATGTTTCTCGCCAACTACTCCGACGGGCTGACCGATGTCGATCTCAACGACATGATCGCCAAGTTCGAAGCCAGCGACATGTATGGCTGCTTCCTCGCCGTGCGTGCGCCCCTCACCTACCATCTCGCCGATATCGACGACACCGGCCGCGTGCGCTCGTTTAAGACGACCGATACGTCCGAGATCTGGATTAATGGAGGCTACTTCATCTTCCGCCCCGAGATCTTCGACTACATGGAGGAAGGCGAGGAATTGGTGCTTGAGCCCTTTAGCCGGCTGATCGCCGACAACAAGCTGATGGCCTACAAGCACCAGGGCTTCTGGCGCTCGATGGATACCTTGCGTGATTGGCAATCCTTGGAAGACATGGTCGAGCATGGCGACATGCCGTGGAACGCGGCCATTCGAGCCGAGCGGGCAAGGCGGAACGTCATCAAGGCCGCCTCATGAAGAGCCTGAGCCTCGCACGAAGCGGCGAGCAGCTTTCGGTTCTGTGCCTTGGCGCGCATGCCGACGATATCGAAATCGGCGCTGGCGGCACGCTCTTGAGCCTGATCGCCGCCGGCGTGCAGCTCAGTGTCCACTGGTGCGTGTTGAGCGCTACTGGCCAGCGGGCCCAGGAGGCGGAACGGTCGGCCCGCGCTTTCCTGCGGGAAACGAGGGACCAGCGGATCGAGCTTGCCGGGTTTGAAGACAGCTATTTCCCCGAGCAGCGGCGCGCAATCAAGCAATGGCTGATCGACCTGAGGGCACGCACTGCGCCTGATGTCGTGTTTACCCACACCCGCAAGGATGCCCACCAAGACCACCGCGAGGTCAACCAGCTGACCTGGAACATCTTTCGCGATCACCTTTTGCTCGAATATGAAATTCCGAAATGGGACGGAGATCTTGGCCAGCCCAATTTCTACGTGCCGCTGACAAGCGCTGTGATGGATCGAAAGATCTTGCTGCTGCACGAGCACTTTGGAACGCAGCGCTCGAAGGACTGGTTCGACAAAGAGACCTTTCAAGGGTTGGCGCGCCTACGTGGCATGGAGTGCCGCGCACCAGAGTTCTATGCCGAGGGCTTTGTCTTGAGGAAGGCACGCCTGCTGTAGTGTTCAGTCGCGTGCGACCAGACTTCTGTTCAACAAAGAACAATTCAATACCACGAGTTTCCACAGAAAACCGACACGGTTTATTGTGCTGTGTCTAGATTCTATGGTCTACTTGCAACAGTTTCTGTAATCGTCTAACAATTGCCATTGTGTGTATGAGTGCGTTTTCTGAACTGTGCGCTTTTATGAGCACGGCATGTATTTTTAGGTCAAGTTTTTGTCTGCTTGGGGAATGAGGGGCTGCTCGAATGAGCAATGTAACGTCGCCTCACGGCGAAGAACTGCAAGATTTTGCCTTTTTGAATGTTAAGTTAGGAACAGTCGACGGAGGGGAACACGGGCTTCTGGTGATGAAATCGGACCAGCTTGTAGC
>NZ_JBFUKO010000657.1:0-2883 GCF_056400805.1 Aminobacter sp. P4_H6_2 | reverse complement strand
GCCTTGGCCATGATTCTCGTCCGTTAGTTATCTGGAGTTGCACCCGCCTCAGGACGGGAAAACAACCCGGACGCGGAAAACCTGCGGGACACATAAAGAACGTACCCGGAAAGTCAAGCCTTGGAGCGTTATCACCGCGATTTCGCGGCAATTCGGCCCAGTCCGATGGCGATATATCCGCCAAAGAACACGGCGAGCGCCCAACCGAATCCGTTGGGGCCGAAGACGTCCATGAATATGCCGATTACCTGTGGTCCCAGAATCATCCCAAGGCCGTAGCAGAAGATGAAGGCGGCGTTGGCCGAGGCAAGGTCGCGGCCTGAAAGCTGTGCGCCTAGATGGGCTAGGCCCACCGTGTAGAGCGCAGCAACCACGCCGCCCCAGACAAACAGCATGCCAGCCATCAGGTGCCAGTTGACCGTCAGAAGCGGCATCGCGAGCGTGCCGGCTAGGCCGACGAGCGCGCAGATCAGCAAAAGCTTGCGGCGATCACCAATGCGGTCACTCAGCATGCCGATGGGAATCTGCAGCATGAAATTGCCAAGGCCGATCATGGTCAGCAAAAGGGCAGCTTCGGCCTCGGAATAACCGACGCGTTGGCCATAGATCGGAAACAGCGCAAAGCCGCCTGTCTCGACGGCGCCGAAGACGAGCACAGCGGCGGTCGCGGTCGGCACGATCCAGATGTAGCGGAAGAAACCACCTTTGCCGCCCTCGGAAACGATCTTGGGGCTTTCGCTACGCGCCAGAAGCACCGGAATCGCAGCGATCATGACGAAGCCGAAGGTCAGTCCGAACGGCAGGAAGCCGGTGCTGCCGATCTGCGAGAAAAGCCATGGGCCTGCGGCGAAGCCGAGCGACAGCACGGTGGCGTAGATGYCGAGCACCAGGCCGCGCCGATGCGGCGGGGCGCAGGTGCTGATCCAGAACTCGGAGAGGATGAACAGCACCGTCAGCGCAAAATGCAGCACGGCGCGCAAGGGAAACCACATCCAGAAGGATTGCGCGAAATAAAAGCCGACAAAGGCAACCGCGCCGAGCAGAATCATGGCGAGCATCGTCCACAYGACGCCAAAACGCATGGCGATCGGCGTGGCGAGCGGTGCGGCTGCAATGGAGGCAACGCCGGCGATCGCCGTATTGAGGCCGATCATCGAGGGCGAATAGCCGCGCGACTCAAGGATGACGCTGAGCAGCGGTATGCCCAGTCCGATTGCGATACCGACAACGCTGATCGAGGCGATCGCTGCTGAAATCGAGCGCCAGTGTACGCGTTCCACGCTTTCAGCCTGGTGGATGGTCTCGGTCATGCAAAGCCTAAAGGATGTCGCGGCGGAAGCGTTGGTTGAACATGCGGTAGAACGGCACTTCGCCGCCTGGCTTGAGGTCAGGGTCCACCGAAAGCCGCTGCCGGAGATCGCCGAGAACCGACTGGGTGATCGCCGGTATGTCGGCCTGCATGGCGTCTGCCAGTGGCAGCCAGACCAGTTCTTCCAGTTCGTTGGTCGGCCCGCCATCGGGCAGTTCGACCGCGACGTCACTGCGCCATGCCGACAAGAAGCGCGTGTCGAAGCGGCGGACTCGTCCTGGAGGGGTGACCGCACGCGCGATGAAGCGCAAGGAGGCCAAGGCAGGCGCTACGCCATGGTCGGCAAAACCCTGCCAATCGGCCTTGGTGGTCGAAAACGCAGCGCGCCGGCCGATCAACAGTCCCGCTTCCTCATAGGTCTCGCGAATCGCTGAAAGCGCTATCGCCCGGGCGCGAGCGACGCTGACGCGGCCAGTGCCGGCGCGCAGCTTCTCGGCTTCGTCGGGATGCAGCTCATCGGCGACCGCGATGCGGCTGTCTGCTGGGTCGGTGCGGCCGCCTGGAAAGACGAATTTTCCAGGCATGAAGGCATGCTTCATGTGGCGCCGGCCCATCAGCACCAGCACGTCGTTGCCCTTGCGGTCGAGCAGGATCAGCGTGGCCGCGTCGCGCGGCCGCAAGGGGGCAGCGCTCTTGGCCATCTCCCTGGCTTCGAGCCTGTCGAGTTCTGCTTTGCTAATGCCATCCATCGCGGCTGTCCTAACGGAATGTCGGAGCGGACGGAAGCGCTTGCTTGCCGCAGGGCATTGCGCCAGCGCTGGTTCAGGCCTCGGGATGCGCCTCGATCACGTCGTCTTCGCCACCAAAGCCGTGCATGTACAACGCCCATTGCATGCCGACGACCGCGCCCTTCATCGGTCGCAGCAAGGCGAGTGCGGAGAAGATCGTCAGCGGCACCCAGATCAAGAGATGCTGCCACAGCGCCAGCGTGCTGGTCGACTCGACGGCCATGAAGGCGCCGACGACGATATGGCCGACGATGACGACCACCAGATAGGCAGGCAGGTCGTCGGCGCGGTGATGAAAGATCTCTTCGTGGCAGACGTCGCAGCGGTCGACGGTCTTGACGAAGGAAGCAAACAGCTTGCCCTGGCCGCAATTCGGGCACTTGCCGAACAGGCCGCGCTTGATCGCCTGCCACACCGGGCGCGGCTCACGCGCGACCTGCTCGTGGTCGCCGCCGAATACCTGTTCTTCCATCGTCATCTCCTGCCGCGCGGTCCTCGCCGCGGTTGGGAGGCACGCGCACGCGTTCTTTGCCCCTTGGTCTTGTGGAACGACCGTTTCGAACCGGGCAGGGGCTTCGGTTCGGTCAGCATTTCAAAGCGCATGGCACCGGCCAGCGGGGCGATCTCGACCAACTTGACTTCGACGCGGTCGGCAAGTTGATAACCCTTGCCGGTGCGCTCGCCGAAGAGGGCGCGGGCGGCTTCGTCGAAGTGGTAATAGTCGTCACCCAACGATGACACGGGGATGAAACCATCGGCGCCATATTGCGGCAATTGGACAAATAG
>NZ_JBFUKO010000656.1:0-2884 GCF_056400805.1 Aminobacter sp. P4_H6_2 | reverse complement strand
AATCGAATTTGCCACCGGCATGCAACATCGTCATGATGACTTCGAGCGCCGACTTGTCCTTGAATTTCGGATGTGGGTCGACAGGCATGCCGCGGCCGTTATCGGTGACAGTCAAAAAGCCCTCGGCATCGAGCTCGACTTCAATGAAGGTCGCATGGCCAGCGACTGCCTCGTCCATCGAGTTGTCGATGACTTCGGCGAAGAGATGGTGCAGCGCCTTTTCGTCAGTGCCACCGATATACATGCCTGGACGGCGGCGCACCGGCTCCAGCCCTTCCAGGACCTCGATGTGGCTGGCGTCATAACCTTCGCTGCCATCCTTGACGGCCGGTGCGGGGCGCTTGGCTGCTGCTGCAGCCTGCACCAACGGATCCGCCGGGCGGGAAACGGGGCGGGGAGGCTGCTTATCGAGGCTGCCAAAAAGATCGTTGCTATCGTCCATGGGCGGGCGAGGTATCCAATCTGCGAATCACCAGTGAGTGTGTCATGCATCGGCCGGGAACGCGAGTTTGGTTCCCCTTTTGTACAAATGCAAAAGCGCCGGAGAACCGCGTAACGCGGCGCTCCGGCGCTTGCAAGCCTTACATTGTTACTCGGCGGCGCCGAGATACTCGCTCAACGGCGGGCAGGCGCAGACCAGGTTGCGGTCGCCGGCGACATTGTCGATGCGCGACACYGGCGGCCAGTACTTGGCCACAGTGTCGGGATCGCCGCCCGGATAGGCTGCTTCCAGGCGCGAGTAGGGGTGCTTCCAATCCCCTACCAGCGTCTCTGTCGCAGTATGCGGGGCGTTTACCAGCGGATTGTCATCCTTCGGCCATTCGCCCTTTTCGACCTTCGCCGCTTCGCCAGCGATCGCGATCATCGCCGCGCAGAAGCGGTCGATCTCGTGCTTGGGCTCGGACTCGGTCGGCTCGACCATCAGCGTGCCGGCAACCGGCCACGACATCGTCGGGGCGTGGAAGCCGTAGTCGATGAGGCGCTTGGCAATGTCCTCGACCGAGATGCCAGCGGTTTCCTTGAGCACGCGGGTGTCGAGGATGCACTCATGCGCGACACGCCCGTTGCGGCCCTTGAACAGCACCGGATAGTGCGCCTCGAGCTTGCTGACGATGTAGTTGGCGTTGAGGATCGCCTGTTCCGTCGCCTGCTTGAGGCCCGACGCACCCATCATCCGGATGTACATCCAGGTGATCGGCAGGATCGAGGCGCTGCCGAAGGGAGCCGCGGAGACCGCGTGAGCGCTGCCGATTTCGACATGACCGGGCAGGAACGGTGCCAGGTGCGACTTGACGCCGATCGGGCCGATGCCGGGGCCGCCGCCGCCATGCGGGATGCAGAAGGTCTTGTGCAGGTTCATGTGGCAGACATCGGCGCCGATATCGGCCGGCCGCGACAGTGCGACCATCGCGTTCAGGTTGGCGCCGTCGAAATAGACCTGACCGCCATGCGCATGAACGATCTCGCAGATGTCGCGCGCGCCTTCCTCGAACACGCCATGCGTCGAGGGGTAGGTGAACATCAGTGCCGCGAGCTTGTCGGCATGCTGCTCGGCCTTGACCTTGAGGTCGGTGACATCGATGTCGCCGTCGTCGAGGCAGTGCACGACCACTACGTCCATGCCGGCCATGGCGGCACTAGCCGGGTTGGTGCCATGCGCCGAAGACGGGATCAGGCAGATGTTGCGCTGGGTCTCACCACGCGAATGGTGATAGCGGCGGATCGCCAGAAGGCCGGCATATTCGCCCTGGCTGCCGGCGTTCGGCTGCAGGCTGACGGCGTCGAAGCCGGTGATCTCGCAGAGCCATGCTTCGAGATCGTCGGTCATCGCGCGGTAGCCAAGCGAATGGCTGGTCGGCGCGAACGGATGCAGGTTGGCGACCGACGGCCAGCTGACCGGCATCATCTCGGCCGCCGCATTGAGCTTCATGGTGCAGGAACCGAGCGGGATCATCGCGCGGTCGAGCGCCAAATCCTTGTCGGCCAGCCTGCGCAGCAAGCGCATCATGTCGGTTTCCGAGCGGTTCTCATGGRACACCGGCTGGGTCAGGAACTCCTTGCCGCGCGGCTTGCCCGGCAGCGAGCGCTTGGCCTCGGATGCGACCTTGGCGCCAAACAGGGCGGCGATCGCTTCGAGGTCGGCAACGGTCGAGGTCTCGTCGAAGGCGACCGAAACATGGTCGGCGTCGATGACACGCAACAGGCGGCCGGTCTTCTCTGCTTCAGTGGCGAAGGCTTCGGCCTTGCCCATGGCATTGATGGAGACGGTGTCGAAGCGCTTGTCGCCCACCACCGACAGACCGGCGGCCTTCAGGCCTTCGGCGAGACGGCTCGTCAGGCCATGGATACGTTCCGCAATCGCCTGCAGGCCCGATGGGCCATGCCAGATGGCGAAGGACGCGGCCATGTTGGCGAGCAACGCCTGCGCGGTGCAGATGTTCGACGTCGCCTTGTCGCGGCGGATGTGCTGCTCGCGCGTCTGGAGTGCGAGGCGGTAACCGGGACGGCCCTTGCTGTCGACGGACTGGCCAACGAGGCGGCCCGGCATCAGACGGGTGAGCTTGTCGGAAACGGCGCAATAAGCAGCGTGCGGACCGCCAAAGCCCATCGGCACGCCAAAACGCTGCATCGAACCAGTGGCGATGTCGGCGCCGAGGCTGGCCGGGGTGTCGGTGATCGTCAGGCTGAGCGGGTCGGAGACGAAGATGACGATCGCGCCGACTGCCTTGGCCTTTTCGATCGCTGCCTTGTGGTCGCCATAGACACCGTTGGTGTCGGGCCAGGAAACGATCAATGCCGCGGTGTTGTCGTCGATGGTCTCGCCGTCGATCTCGGTGCCGAGCGGCTCAGCGCGGGTGCGCACGACGTCGAGGACCTGCGGATG